>JAWLFI010000187.1:0-4868 GCA_041685645.1 Saprospiraceae bacterium
GGTTTCAGATGCACAGTGGGAGGTCAACCCGATTTACCCAAAGAAGTACTGGATCAATACCTAACAGCCCTTGAACAAAAAAGAATAGTGGCAGACGGTGTGCGTTTTGGTGTTTTGTCGGGATTGATGGCATGGGAAGATGCCGGCCTAGAGCAAAGCGACAAAGATGAAGTTCTGTGGGAGTCCGGGGTGATTATGGGTGCGGGCATGAGCGGTGGAGACGTATTTGGAGCAGGAGTGCCTATAGTGAATGAAGGTAAAGTGAAGCGTCTGGGTAGTGTGACTTGTCCCAATACCATGAGCAGCAGTGCCAGTGCTTTTCTGGGTGGTCTTATCGGCTGTGGGAACCAAGTTTCCACGAATGCCAGTGCTTGTGCCAGTGGAACAGAGGCGATTTTATTGGGAGCTGAGCGGATTCGTTTAGGACTGGCAGATCGAATGGTTTGTGGAGCATGCGATAGTGGCAGCGAATATGTGAGGGCCGGTTTTGATGCAATGCGCGTGCTCAATAGCCGGAGTAATAATGCACCGGAAGCAGCTAGTCGACCCTTAAGTAGCAGGGCCGCCGGTTTCGTTCCGTCCGCCGGTGGCGGTGCTTTGGTGTTGGAGCGGCTTTCTTTAGCCAAAGCGCGCGGAGCTCGGGTTTATGCAGAGCTCTTGGGAGGAGCGGTGAATAGTGGAGGGCAACGATTGGGAGGTTCCATGACAGCCCCGAATCGAGAGGCTATTCGCCGCGTGCTGAGGGCAGCACTAAGTGATTCACAGTGCTCTGCCGACAGTGTGGACGTGATCAGTGGTCATCTGACAGCCACCCGATTTGATCCACATGAAATTGAGGCCTGGGCGGATGTTCTGGCTTGTGGACCGGAGGATTTCCCCTACGTACAAGCGCTGAAGTCTCTTACGGGTCATGCATTGAGTGCTGCCGGAGCTCTTGAAGCTGTAGCACTGACTATGCAACTCCATCACGGGTTTTTGCATCCCAATGCGAACGTTGATCCAATACATTCTGATGTGATTAAGTATATTAGCAGAGATCGCATTCCAATAGCGTATCAACAGACTCCATTGTTGGTTGGCATGTCTGCTAGCTTTGGCTTTGGCGATGTCAACGCTTGTCTCCTATTGAAAAAGTATATTGATACCCCAGTAGGTGATCTCGTCATTTGACGGGCCGGAGTGAAAAGACTATATTCGAGCACGATGAAAAAACCGATTCAATTTTTTTACCAAACGGACTTTCTTCTCTCAGATGAAGAGGAACAAAGAAATAAGCTCTGGCGTTGCGTGGAAGAAGAGCAATTGGAAGTGGATCAATTACAGTATGTTTTTATGTCCGATGAGCAACTGTACGACATAAATATGGAGTATTTAGGTCACGATTTTTATACGGATATTATTACCTTTCCCCTGCATGATGATACAGCGCCCATATTAGCAGATATGTATATTAGCATTGACCGGATAAGAGATAATGCTAGAGAATTAGATATAGATTGGCTAACGGAGTTGGACCGCGTGATGATACACGGTATTCTTCATTTAGCCGGCTATGATGACAAAACAGAGGAGGATCAAAATATAATGCGAAAAAGGGAGAATCACTATTTACAGCAAGACCAAGAATTGTAAAATGTTTCACGTGGAACTATGATATCAGGAATTAAAGTACGCTGCCCCATCCCTTTGAATTTAGAATCAGTGGGACTGCCGAATGTCAAGGTTGCATTGGAAGAGCACTATGTTGAAGCCACCTTTTCTCCGGCCCAAACCACAGGCACTTTAATCGAAGTGCAGTGCTCATCAGCTACAGCAACTCAGAAAAAGAAACTAAAAGAAGAGTTAGACACTTATTTAGAAGGGAGCTCCCACGACCTAACTTTGTTGTGGACGACTTTGGGAGGAAATAAAAATAAAACCTTTCATTTGGAGCGGCAGTTGTTTTTCCACTGCCTGGATCACACCATTGAGTTTTTTTCTCGGAAGGGGCACGAATTCTCAGTAGATCAAAAAGAAATTCCCCCGCTGGATCCATTGCAGGTTTCCGGAAAATTCACCTATCAACAAAGCGAAAAATACGGTTCCCTCCCCTATCCGGCGGGATGGAGCTTTCTTATCGTGAAATGGAACACTTCTTTTAATACTCCCCCACCGTCTGATCAACAAGCTTTAATCCTTTCAGAAGCACTGTATAAAAACAACCCCTTTCTCTTACATGAAATGACAACCCCGCCCAAAATTCTGGAAGCATTTGCAGAACAATCGGAGGACTTTCTTTGTGCCTGGCCACTGCCCGTAAGTGCCCAGCTCCTTTTTGTCTTTCCCAACTCTCAAAAGCGACAATCCTTTTTAAAAGCGGTGAAGAATTCGTATCATTGTGAGCCCACCACTTTGGATACCCAGGGTATCCAAGTGGTATAGTTCCACGTGAAACAAAAACGTCCATGAAAGTAACACACCTTATCCTATTGCTTCTGTGCCTGCCCTCTTTGGCAGTCGCGCAAAACCCCGTTGAAAACACTCACCCTTTTCAGCAAATCGAAGACCTTCTACCAACACCTAATGCGTATCGCTCGGGCTCCGGAGCTCCGGGCCCCGAGTATTGGCAGCAACAAGCTGATTATAAAATGGCTATTGAACTCGATGATGAAAAGCAACGCATCTATGGAGATCAGACCGTCACTTATTATAATAACTCCCCGGAGGAACTCAGCTATCTGTGGCTCCAACTCGACCAAAATGTAAGAGCGAAATCCTCAGACTCCTATAAAATAGGGACGAGCTCTATTTCACCTGAAACATCTATTCGGCGACTGATGAGTATAGAACCTTGGTTCGATGGGGGCTTTAAACTCGAACACCTGCGAGATAAGAAGGGAAATGACCTCGACTATACGGTGAATAAAACCATGATGAGAATCGATCTGGATGAGCCACTCCAACCCGGCCAGTCATTTTCCTTTTCCGTGAAGTGGTGGTACAATATCAACGATCGAATGAAAATAGGTGGGCGATCCGGTATGGAATACTTTCCCGAAGAGGACAATTACCTTTACACTATTGCGCAATTTTTCCCCAGAATGTGTGTCTTCGATGATATCAATGGATGGCAGAATAAACAGTTTTTAGGACGAGGAGAGTTTGCCGTACCCTTTGGAAATTACGACGTGAAGATCACCGTGCCGGAAGATCACCTCGTTTCTGCCACGGGAACTTTGCAAAACGAAAACCAAATCTTACCAAAAGAAAAAAGAAACCTTCTAGACGAAGCGAGAAAGTCTTTTGATACTACCGTTATTATATACTCACAAGCAGAAGCTGAAGAGCGCGAAAAAGATCACGCCACCGAAACAAAAACCTGGCACTTCAAAGCAGAAAATGTTCGGGATTTTGCCTTCGCCAGCTCCAGGAAGTTTATTTGGGACGCAATGGCAGTCGATATTGGCGGCGAAACCGTGATGGCAATGTCCATGTATCCCAAAGAAGGTAACCCGCTCTGGGAAAAATACTCAACCAAAGTGGTGGCGCATACCCTCAAGTGGTATTCACACTATACGATTGATTACCCCTACCCCGTAGCCTGGTCCATTAATGCCGCTCGTATTGGTATGGAATATCCCATGATTTGCTTTAATTATGGTCGCCCGGAGTCGGATGGCACCTACGTGCAAAGAATAAAATACGGAATGATTGGAGTAATCATTCACGAAGTAGGACACAACTTCTTTCCCATGATCGTTAATTCTGACGAACGCCAGTGGACTTGGATGGACGAAGGACTCAACACTTTTACTCAGTACTTAACCGAACAACAATGGGAACCCGACTATCCCAGCCGCCGGGGCCCGGCGCATAAAATTGTGGACTACATGGGCGGAGATAAAAATAATATCTCTCCCATTATGACCAATTCCGAAAGTATTTTTCAGTTTGGTAATAATGCCTATGGTAAACCAGCCACAGCCCTGAATATTTTGAGAGAAACGATTATGGGCCGCGAACTATTTGATCATGCCTTCAAAACCTACGCCGAGCGTTGGAAGTTTAAGCATCCAAGTCCAGCTGACTTCTTTAGAACGATGGAAGACGCTAGTGCGGTTGATCTGGATTGGTTCTGGCGGGGATGGTTTTACACCACTCAACACGTAGATATCGCCATAGAATCAGTCGATATTTATCGCTTGAATTATGAAAGCCCGGAGGAATATGCCGAGGCTTTAAAGCGAGAAGCTGATATCCCCGCGATTAGCAAATTGAGATATCGAGCACAAGAAGATAAAACGTATGCTGAAATAGATACAGCTCTCGTCGATTTCTACACTCAAAACAACGAACCTCGTTTTGATGCTGGGGATAAAGAGGATTATATCGAGTATTTTGAATCTCTTTCCCCTGAAGAACGAGAATTTCTCGAGGAAGGACACTATTTTCACGAGATCACATTCGAAAATAAAGGTGGATTAGTCATGCCTATCATTCTTCGTTTCGAGTATGCCGATGATACAGATGAGATCATCCGAATTCCCGCAGAGATTTGGAAAATGGGAAGAGATCAGGTATCTAAAGTTTTCCAAACGGAAAAAGAAGTAAAGCAAATTGAACTCGATCCATTTTACGAAACGGCAGATACCGATCGCTCGAACAACTTTTTTCCTCCGCAAACTCAACCCAGCCGATTTGAATTGTTTAAGCAAGAAAACAATCCCGGGGAAAATCCCATGCAGAGAGCTAGGCGGTTGGAAGACTAAAAGTACAGAAAGATAGAATAACAAAGTCAAAAAAATGCCGAATCACACTTGATTCGGCTTTTTTTGTGCTGAGAATGGATCAATAGGCAGCCGACTGTAAAAACACGTAAACATCTAATA
>JAWLFI010000028.1:0-19598 GCA_041685645.1 Saprospiraceae bacterium
CGCCCTGGAATTGATCATGGAACAAGCCGAGGCGATGGCTGATGAATGGACGGGATGAGGGTGCAACTATAGTTCGCGCCATGCAAAAAGGGAAATATTCCTTCTCAATGGTGATGCCTCAAAGTTGAAATTTTCATCATCGGATTTACCCCACATTATTCATAAACTTTACACCAAGGATTGCCGATGTTTATGATAGCGTGTTGGAAAACAACTATTTATCAAAGGGTGAACCCTCGAAATTGAACGGTTTCTGCCGGGAGCAAAGAAAAGATATTAGGTATCAACATACCATATACCTCAGTTGCAGTAACAAAGAAGTGAATAGCAAACCGCGAAAGGTAAAACCCTATTTGGGGTAGCGCTGCGAAGCAGTACGCCGAAGGTGGTAACCGAAGGCGTAGACCGAAGGGCCGAACGACAGTGAGCTGCGAAGCATAGCGCCGCCACCCACTTGTGGGGGGCGGACCCCCCAAATCAATAAGAGGAATGAGTGGAAGGAGATGAGAAATTCATTGTAAAATTTTACCTTTGGGGACTAAATACGGAAGATATGGATGATCAGTTTAAGCAGCTTATTTCGCATTGTAAGGAGTACGGTTTTGTGTTTTCGAGTTCGGAAATTTACGATGGACTGAGTGCGGCCTATGACTACGGCCCTTATGGATCGGAGCTCAAGCAAAATCTGAAGGAGTATTGGTGGCGGGCGATGACTCAGCTGAATGACCATATCGTGGGGCTGGATGCCTCGATATTTATGCACCCGAAAACCTGGGAGGCCTCGGGGCACCTGGAGGCGTTTAACGATCCATTGATAGATAATAAAGACTCGAATAAGCGATATCGGGCCGATCAGTTAGTGGAGGGGCACATAGAGAAAATTGAGGGGAAGATCGCCCGGGAAGTGCGCAAGGCGGAGAAGCGTTTTGGCGATGAATTTGTGGAGGAAAAGTTTTTGGCAGAACATCCCAGAGTGCTGAAATACAAGGAGCAAATTCGGGAGATAGAAAAGGAATTGGGGCGATTGCTGAATGCGGGTGATTTGGAAGGCGTTCGGCAGCTGATTATAGATCTGGATATAGCAGATCCGGTGAGTGGAACGCGCAATTGGACGGAGGTGCGGCAGTTTAACCTGATGTTTAGCACGCAGCTGGGTAGCGTGGCGGGCAAAGAAGGCCTGCTGTATTTGCGCCCGGAAACGGCGCAGGGTATTTTTGTGAATTTTTTGAATGTCATGAAGACGACGCGACAGAAAATTCCCTTTGGCATCGCTCAGGTGGGGAAGGCCTTTCGGAATGAGATCATCGCGCGACAGTTTATCTTTCGCATGAGGGAATTCGAGCAAATGGAGATGCAGTTTTTTGTGGAGCCGGGACAGGAGATGAAGTGGTATCAGCACTGGAAAGAGCAGCGCCTCTTGTGGTACAAGCCACTGGGTTTGGACGAAAAGTGGTTGCGGGTGCACGATCACGAGCAATTGGCGCATTACGCGAATGCCGCGCTGGATTTGGAATTCAAATTTGCCTTTGGCTTTAAGGAGCTGGAGGGAATTCACAGTCGGACGGATTTTGACTTGTCTCGTCATCAGGAATTTTCCGGCAAGAAATTACAAGTGTATGATCACGAAAAGGAGGAGTCTTATGTACCCTATGTAGTGGAAACTTCAGTAGGTCTGGATCGCTTGTTTTTGGCTGTGATGACGCGCTCATTAGTAGAGGAGGAGGTGCCGGATGCTGAAGGGAAGACATCGACGCGGGTGGTGCTGAAATTGCCGCCGGCTCTGGCGCCGGTGAAAGTGGCTATTTTACCACTGCTGAAGAATAAGGAAGAGTTGACGGAGATGGCTCAATCGATTTTCAATAAAATTCGCGCCTTTTTGCCGGCTCAATACGACGAGAAAGACGCGATTGGCCGTCGATACCGCAGACAAGATGCCATTGGAACGCCCTATTGCGTAACGGTGGACTTTGAGTCATTGGAGGACAATACGGTGACTTTGAGGGATCGGGATAGCCTGAAGCAAGAGCGAATTGCTGTGGACGATATCCTGGAGCGGGTGCAGAGTGGAACTTCGATGGAGAAAATGCTGAGCACGCTGATTTAAAATAATTAATAGAGATGGCACCTTTTGGGGGCAATATTCGTTATAATTAATGAACATAACACTGGAACAATGAAGAATCTAATATTTATCCTGATTGCTAGTCTGGCCTTTAGTTTTACGGCTTGTGATGACGATGATAATGCTCCCATGGAAGAAACGACCGGGGCTTTGGAGCTGACTTTTGCTTTGAAATATCAGGATGAACCCCTCGTGTATTTCGACCCCTATTATTACGAAGACAGTTTGTTGATGGGCGTTAGCCGCGTGAATATGTTTTTATCGAACTTTTTTGCCGACGATCAGCTCGTGAAGGATGTGTTTTTTGCCGATTTTGAGGAGGTGAGCACTTCGGATTTGGCTGCGGAAGGCATTACACTTAGAATCGATGAGGTGCCGACGGGAAGCTACAGCAATTTGAGTTTTGGAGTGGGCGTGCCGGAAGAAATGAACGGTAAAGAACCTGCAGATTTCCCATCAGACCATCCATTGTCAAAAGTTTCTGAGTATTGGGCCGGATGGTCTTCTTACATATTTGCTAAGTTGGAGGGAAATTTAGACTTGACGGAGGATGGTTCCAGAGAAACGGGCTTTAGTTTTCACACGGGCGGCGAAGGCGTGTATCGCAATTTGACGTACGATATGCCATTTACTGTCGCTGAGGATGAAGCCACAGAAATTCGTTTTGAAATAGACTTCAAGGAGATTTTCCGTTTGGGATCGGATGAGTATTTGAACCTTCGCGAAATTCAAGGAGCACACAATGAAGGTGATGTAGATGTGATGTCGCAAATTAGCGATAATTACAGCAACGCAATTCGGCTTCAGGAGTAAAACCAAGCGTGAAGGAAACAGAGCAGCCGATGGATGAGACAGGGATCTCGTTTATCGGCTTTTTCTGCCTTTGACACATCGGCTCCGCTCGGTGCATCGGGTGCGAGCGCTCATAGATAGCTTAGCGTCTTAGCGACTTGGCGTGAAATAATAAGACCCGGTGGATCGCCTTCGACCGACGCTTTCGACCTGAAACCTGCCATTCAAGGGCATTCACTATAGATTACTGGTGATGAGTAGGTCGAGATTCGTGTATTTAATATCGAATTGAGAGCCCAAGAATTCGTTCGTCAGCGCTCCCTTATACATATAGACCCCGTGCCGAAGACCGGCATTATTATACAGAATTTGTTCGATATTTTTGGTTTCTCCCGCCTGAAGGAGAATCGGGCTGAGAATATTACTTCCCGCAATAGAAGCCGTTCGGGCCACATTTGAAGCGATATTGGGCACGCAGTAATGAATGACGTCGTGTTTGACAAAAGTGGGTTGATCCTGCACCGTGACTTCCGAAGTTTCAATGCATCCGCCCTGATCAATACTCACATCGATGATTACGGCACCGGGGTTCATTTTCATGACCATTTCTTCCGTCACCACAACGGGGCTGCGGCCCGTTTCTGAGTGAATGGCTCCGATGACAACATCGGCATCCAACAATTCTTTTTCCAAATCGTGCGGATTGAGGGCAGAAGTAAATAATTGTCGGCCCAGGCGGTTTTGGATGCGCATGAGCTTGTAGATATTATTGTCAAAGACGCAAACTTCAGCGCCCAATCCAAGTGCGGACCGGACGGCAAATTCTCCGACCACGCCGGCGCCGAGAATGACGATTTTGGCCGGAGGCACACCGGAAATTCCTCCCAGTAAGACGCCTTTGCCCCCACTGCTTATGGTGAGGAGTTCGGCGGCTTTCAAAATCGCACTGTATCCGGCCATTTCACTCATCATGCGAACCAGTGGAAATGAGCCATCCTGATCTTGCAGATATTCCATAGCCACGGCAATGACGCGTTTATTCTTTAGGGTGAGCAACAGTTCCTTTGAAATCATGGGGATTTGCAGAGGAGAAATAATGATTTGCCCCTCGCGCAGCCACTGGGTTTCTTCCATATTGGGAGGGGCGACCTTGAGTACTACATTGGCTTGATAGACCTCTTTTTTACTGTGTACAATTTGAGCTCCCGCTTCCGAAAAGTCGTGATCTGAAAAATGCGACTTTTCTCCCGCTCCGCTTTCCACGATAACTCGGTGTCCAATAGCCACCAGAGAGGATACAGAGCTCGGCACCAGTGCGACCCGATTCTCTTTCATGGTCCCCTCCTTGGGCAAACCGATGAAAAGTTTCCCGCCGCCCTCTTTTACAGCCTGCAATTTTTCCTGGGGTTCCAGGCGCTCTTGTGAAGCAGTATTGGGAAAATCTTGAGAAGTAAGTGGTTGAGACATATTACATCCGTTCTATTCTGACTGTAATATAATGATTAATTGCCGTTCCTGAGACTCGTGAGCCCGGATGAGATGGAATTCCGCAAAAGGGGGCGGCCAATGGGGCTGTGCGAGTTGGGGCCACTCCACAATCAGTCCGTGAGGGTCGAACAGATATTCCTCCCAGCCCAGATCCAATAATTCCTCTTCCGTTTCCAGCCGGTAGAGATCCATATGATGGAGCTCTCGAGTGGGGAAGACTTCCGTTAGGCGAGGAAATGCATAGCTGTTGACCAAAGCAAAGGTAGGGCTGCTTACATCCTCTATGCCGAGATACTCGCCCAGGTAATGCACAAATGTCGTTTTCCCCGCTCCCATCTCCCCAAACAGTTGCCACTTATTGATGCGACCGCAAAATTGCAAGATGTCGGGCATGATTTTCAAATAGTCGGATGCCTCGGAAATGCGCCATTCTTTTTTCATGAAAACAAAGGTAGTAAAAACCCCTCAGCTCCTCAGGGAGAAAGAGTTGTGCCAGCGAAAGAAGCAGTGGGAGATTGTCGATTTTTAGCGGAAACCATCTGTTCATCTTCCATTAATATTTCGTATATTTGTACTCCTTAATAAGATAAAACAAATGAGCGAAAAGGAGCAACAAGCGAGCGATTACGGCGCGAAAAATATCACGGCATTAGAAGGATTGGAAGCGGTGCGACGACGGCCCGGGATGTACATAGGTTCTACCGATGAAAAAGGGCTGCATCACCTCGTATGGGAGGTGATCGACAACTCCATAGATGAGCATATGGCCGGGCATTGTGATTCCGTGCACACGGTCATTCACGAGGATTCTTCTATCTCTATTACCGATAATGGTAGGGGAATTCCCGTGGACCGGCACGAAAAATTGAAGAAATCAGCGCTGGAAGTGGTCATGACCGTCCTTCACGCCGGTGGAAAGTTCGATAAAGATTCATACAAAGTATCCGGTGGATTGCACGGAGTGGGTATTTCTTGCGTCAATGCGCTCTCGTCCAAACTAGTGGCGGAGGTGTACAGAGAAGGAAAAGTGTACCGACAAACCTATGCCATCGGAAAGCCGACGAGCGAAGTGGAGGTCATCGGAGAGACGAAGGAGAGTGGAACCAAGATCTTTTTCGTTCCCGATGCCGGAATCTTCAATTACGTGAATTTCAAGTACAAGGTGCTGGCTACTCGAATGCGTGAAATCGCCTTCCTGAATCCCGGCCTGACCTTGTCACTGACCGATGAGCGCACCTTAGATGAGGAAGGCCAGCCCATCAGTGAGAGCTTCCATTCCGAAGGCGGCTTAGCGGAGTTTGTGCGCTATTTGGATGAAAGTCGGGTGCCATTAATTCAGCAGCCCATCTCAGCCAAAGGAGAAGAGGATAATGTGGAGGTAGAAATGGCCTTGCAATACAATACCAGCTTCACGGAAAATATATTTTCTTTCGTAAATAACATCAACACCCGGGAGGGCGGAACGCACGTGAGTGGGTTCAAGCGAGCTGTCAATCGCGTATTTAAGCAATACGGGGAGGACAATGGCTTCTTCAAAAAGCTCAAATTTAGCATATCCGGCGAGGACTTTAGAGAAGGCTTGACGGCGATTATCTCTGTGCGAGTGCCGGAACCCCAATTCAAGGGTCAGACGAAAGGTGAGCTGGGCAATGCCGAGGTCACCGGGATTGTGTCCCGTGTGGTGGGTGAGCAGATCAAATATTACCTGGAGGAAAACCCCAAGTCTGCCAAGCGGATTATCGAGAAAGTGGTATTGGCTGCTACTGCCCGACATGCGGCGCGCAAGGCTCGTGAAATGGTGCAGCGGAAAAGCCCACTGACTTCCGGAGGACTGCCGGGCAAGCTGTCCGACTGCTCCTCTAAAGACGCATCAATTTCAGAAATATTCCTGGTGGAGGGTGACTCCGCCGGAGGTACGGCCAAGCAAGGTCGAGATAGAAAGTTCCAGGCGATTCTTCCCCTGCGAGGAAAAATTCTCAATGTAGAAAAAGCGCTGGAGCATAAAATTTACGAAAACGAAGAAATCAAAAATATATTCACTGCCCTGGGAGTTAATATAGAAGAAAATGAAGAGGGAGATCGCGTGCTTAATACCAAAAAGCTGAGATACCACAAAATCGTCATCATGTGTGATGCGGATGTGGATGGAGCGCATATTGTTACCTTGATTTTGACTTTCTTCTTCCGTTATTTGCGCCCGTTGATAGAACAGGGCTATGTGTATATTGCTGCTCCACCCCTCTACTTATTGAAAAAGGGGAAAAAGCAGCAATACGCCTGGTCAGAGGATCAGCGGCAGGAGTACACCAAGGATATGGCCAACGGTCAGGAAGGCACTGTGAAGGTTCAGCGGTATAAGGGTCTGGGAGAAATGAACGCCTCTCAGTTGTGGGATACCACGATGAACCCTGATTTCCGAACGCTTCGCGCAGTGACCATCGATGATGCCTTGGAAGCAGATCGCGTATTTAGCATGCTCATGGGGGATGAGGTCCCACCGCGACGCGAGTTTATTGAAAAAAATGCAAAATACGCTAAAGTGGACGTTTAGCCGCTGTGGGCTGCATAGAATCTCATGTTTCTCAAAGAGCGAAAGCGATAATTCGCGATATTTTAGTGACTTGGATAAATTCCTTTAGGATTTTATCCAGAAATATTATCTTTGTTTTCATAAAATATTTGTCGATACAATAAAATCTGGATTTTTTGGTATTTCAATGGGGGAGTTGACCTACCAATTACTTTTAATTCAAATTAAATCAGCTAAACAATGAAGTACAATTTTGAAGTGCTCGTCATGGATTCACCGACGACGCAAGGGTTCCAATCATTAGAACAATTTTTAGAGACTTTATCTCAAGCGGAATCACTTTTGCTAGAACGGGACATCGAACATGAAATGCAATTTGTACATAAAAACAAGGACTTCCAGCTCATGGTTCGCCCTTTTTACGAAGAGCAAAAGGAAGACGATGAGTTTGCCGGATACATTTTAAGGGGAGGGTCTAACGAAATAAAAATCCTTCTCGAAATGCGAGGGAAGCTCCTGAGCTTTTTGAGTCATACCCTCAAGGTGAATTATATTAAAGCCTTGAATGATGACGTCTCGATTTATTTGAGTTTGCAGATAATGCCCCTCGTACAAAAGGTAGAGTGGGCGATGAGAAAATTGCTCATTTCCTATTACACCTACGAATCCGGTCCCAATTGGTGGGATCGCCGGGCGCCCGTCGCTCTGAAAGATAAGATTCGCTCCAGAGAGGGTCAAATCGCCTCTCTTCAGCAATTGGTCGATACCAATATCGAATTGCTCCAGCTAGAAGAGTTGGGCGAAGTGTTGAATCACCCCAATCAATACTTTTTAGACTCCTTTGTCATTTCCAGAATTCAGGAAATTGAAACCATGGAAGAACTGGAGGAGCTCAAAGATGAATTGGAAGGGCAGGAAGAGCACCCTTTTGAACAGGCATTTACCCAAAAATACTTTGCTGAAAAGTGGAGCACGCTCGTCAATATCTATAAAAAGACAAAGCGCAATCAACTCTTGCATCCCAATGACCTGTCTGTAGCTGAGCAGGCCTACGAAACCTTGATGAAGATGGTGCAGGATGCCTATAAATACATCTCGGGCGAGCTCGGTGATGAAGGGGAGTCAGATGCCGATGAGCTGTCCCCGGCCGATACCTCAAATGACTGGCGATTAGACTCCTCAAATTTGGGATCGAAGGCCATGGAAAGCGACCGCTTTAGCAAGGACGATTTCGATGATTTAGAGCCGATCAAGCGCAATTTGAAAATTATTACTGAGGAGGAGATTATCGAAGAGCTCAAAGCTACGGAAGCCATTGTCGAGCAGACGGATATGCGGTATATTGGCCTCAAAAACTTCGTGACGAAAATCTTAGCGAATAAGGGCTATTCCATCGGCCCATCCTACGCTTTAGTTAATATTCTCAATGATCAGGGCCTCGTGGATATCTACGACTATGTCGATCCCCACAACCCCTATCCCGTCAAAGCCGTGCGAACCAATCTGTAGCAGTATTGATGCTGAGAAACTTAAAATCAGAGTCATCTCTTGTAGGGGGTGGCTCTTTTTTATTTTTTGGGCGAATCCCCGCGAGCGCCGGAGTAAATATGCCAGAAAATTAAATGAAATACTATTTCTGTCCTGAATAGAGTTGGGACTGCGCTCGCGGGGTCGGGCTGTCCATGGGTTCCGTCCTCGATTCGCTTCGCTTCCTCGGACTCTCGTCTCGCCCAAAGACGAGACGAGACCATTCCCATCCCTTTCGCGGGCTTGCAGGCCTGGCTCTTCCTTCCTTTAAAATGAATACCGCCTCGGTATTTTGAGGATTTCTCTGCTCCATTTTGAAGAACCTTTTGTACTATTTGACCAATAGAATCAGTTCTTTTTCGCATTCGGTCGGCATTTCCCTATTTTGGGACCACAACGATATCAAAGCAATGAAAACACTGTGCTCCGACCTCATGGCTATTTATCAAAGTATTGGTCCTCATATACATCGCACCCCTGTTTTACAATCGCGATTGACCAATGATAGAGCGAATGCTCAGATCTACTTCAAATGCGAGAATTTTCAGCGCATGGGTGCATTTAAGATGCGCGGAGCCCTTGCCGCTATGCAAAGATTGAGTGCCGCAGAAAAAGAGAGGGGCGTGGTCACTCACTCCTCCGGAAATTTTGCTCAGGCATTATCACTGGCCGCCCAAAGCCTGGGATTTCCCGCCTATATCGTCATGCCCTCTTCGGCTCCCGAGGTCAAGAAAGCAGCGGTAAAAGCCTATGGCGGTAAGGTGTTTGAAGTTGAGCCCACCATGACTGCGAGGGAAAGTAAGGCGCGGGAAATAATGGAGAAGGAGGGCGCGACCTTCATCCATCCATCCAATGATTACGAGGTGATTTTGGGCCAGGGAACAGCGGCAGTGGAGTTGTTGTTGGAGGTCCCGGATTTGGATGTCGTCGTATCGCCGGTGGGTGGAGGTGGTCTATTAGCGGGGAGCTCGGTGGCGAGTCACTTCCTGGGCAAGCAGGGCTGTAAAACTTATGGAGCAGAGCCGCGTACAGTAAATGACGCCTATGCGTCGTTTCACAGCGGAGAGATTCACCCCCCTACTAATGGAAACACGATAGCCGACGGCCTTCGGACTCAGTTGGGCGATGTCAATTTTCCAATGATACAGAAATACGTAGAAGACATCGTGCTCGTGGAAGAATCCGAAATCGTAGAAGCCATGCGATGGATTTGGGAACGATTAAAAATCGTCGTCGAGCCATCAGCGGCTGTTCCACTAGCGGCAGTATTTAAGAGCGGATGGAAAGGCAAGATCGGCATCGTCATTTCAGGTGGGAATGTAGATTTGGATCAACTGCCCTTTTAATTATTGCTCCGGCAAGGCCATTTCGAGTAACTCTTCTTTGTGCTCTTCTACGAAAGACTCCAGAGTGCTGAAGAAATTCAGTATGTCCTCTTTTTCGTTTTGTGCGTTAATCGTGACCAGGCGAATAAACTCATCCTGTTTGAAGTGCCCGTAACCTACCATGAGCGTAGCCTTTTCATATAAAAGCGTACAAACATCTTTAGCGGGAAAGTTTTTGTAGTTGAAACAGATACCCACTGAGTGATCAAAACTGTACAAAGTATAATCATCGTTTTGAGCGATATATGAGCGGGCGATGTCCGCCAGCTCGAATTGCTTGTTCACCATTTCCTCCAAACCGCTGGTTCCAATTTGTTTCCAAAGGGTCCAGAATTTCAGGGCATCATTTCTCCGGCCACATTGCAGTGAAATCTTTCCCAGATTGAGTTCGTCGTGATCTGTTTGGTACAGGTAATTCGCATCATTGGAAAAAGAGTCGTACAGGTACTTTTTATTCTTTACGAAAATCATTGAGCTGCTCAGTGGCGTACCCAGCATCTTGTGCGCATTAATGCTGAAGGAGTCCACTTCTTCAATACCTTCAATGAGGTGTCGGTATTTATTACTGAATATAACAGAACCACAGTACGCTCCATCCACGTGAAGCCATATATTGTATTCTTTGCAAATTACGCTGAGATCCAAAATGGGATCAAAGGCGCCCAAAACCGTGGTTCCGGCAGTTGCATTTACCATAACGGGCAGATAGCCATTTTTTAGGTCTTTTTGAATCTCCCGGCTGAGAAGATGCGGCTCCATTTGACCTAGATCGTTGGTGGGTATGTAGCGCACCTGTTCCCGACCAATACCGGAAAAAGTCGCATTTTTGGGAATGCTGTAGTGTGATTCTGTAGAAGTGTACACTGTCATTTTTTCTCTGACGCCTTTTGTGGTCACCTCTGATCCCACAGCATCTCTGGCCATCAGCATAGACATAAAGTTAGTCATCGATCCTCCGGCGGCAAAGGTTCCACCCGCTTGCTCATCCCAACCGATTTTATCCAGAATATTTCGGATAATCGTCTTTTCGACACCGATCATTACGCCCGCAGCTTTGTAGGTGTACATGCTATTATTTAGCACGACGGACAACAACTCGCCCAAGACGGCTTTTTCGTTCCGACCACCGAAGAGTTGATTGAAGAAGGCTCTGGTCGCTGTTTTGGGTGCGGATAACACCAATTGTTTTAAGATGGGGTAAAAGGTCTCTGTATCCAGAGGTTCTTCCTGAAGCGAAAGGTCAATCCGCTCATATAGCTCCCGTGCAGGGATAGGAGGGGATACCGGATTCTTGTTTTCATCGAGTATTAGATCCTCTACTAATTGGTTAAATTGCGAAAGCGTTTCTTTCATTATTATTTTTGCTTTAAAATAAGTATGTTAGTAGAAAGGCTGAATCTGAATTTGGTTCAAATTCTGGACCGGATTATACATTTCGATAATCACCGGGCCACAAATGTATTCTTTGTAGCGGTGATTTAATAATATACAACATATTTTCTATGTCAGACAAAATAGAGACCTTATCAGAATTAATCAAACAACTCAATGCGACAGATCGGGAGGATCACGCAAAAATTATTTCGTCTATTGATATTCCAAAGAAGGAGTTTATGCCCTATGCTTTTTGGAAGCCGAGCGGATACGCCCGGAACTGCATCAAGAGAACAAAGGACTATGAACTTCTACTTCTCTGCTGGAATCCCGGAGATAAAACTCCG
Source organism: Saprospiraceae bacterium (assembly GCA_041685645.1). Lineage (GTDB taxonomy): Bacteria > Bacteroidota > Bacteroidia > Chitinophagales > Saprospiraceae > JAWLFI01. The sequence goes on from JAWLFI010000028.1 coordinate 11,566, forward strand.
CTTCACGGGCATGATGGACAAGATTGCTGGGTGTATCTCGTCGATGGAGAAATGACTGAAATTCGATACCGGGCCGACGAGGAGGACAATCTTACAAAAATTCACCAGGAGGAGTTAAAAGGACATCGATTGACGTATATGAGAGATGAGATGGGATATCACCTCATCAAAAATCACAGTCAGGAAAGAGCGATGACCTTGCATATTTATGCCTTACCTATTGAGGAATGCGAAGTGTATAATGAAAGTGATGAGGAGTTTTATAATAAAGAGATGAAGTACGATACGGTGAAACAAGTAAAAGTTAAGGAGTAAGAGAAGATAACAGCACCCGATAAATTGAAAATTGTGATGGGTTTAAAGGGTATAGTAGTTTCCCCTGTTCTTTTGTCTACGCTCTTCCATATGAGCGAGTGTTCTTTTCTTGCATGAAATAGGGGAGAGGTTTTCAAGAAATATTTCATAATCGATTAGACATAAAAAAAGGGTGATGGAAATCCATCACCCTTTTTTATATGTATGTGCGGAAGATTAGTCAACAACGATGAATTTTCCACCCGCAACTCCTTTTCCAGTAATCGTTCTTACAAAGTACAACCCTGAATTAAGGTTTCCTACATTGTACACGCGCTTGAATACTTCAGCTCCTTTGTTTTCGAATTTCTCCATAACCAATTGACCTTGTTGGTTGAAAACCAACACTCTTACTTTGCCAATTTTGTCATTGGAGAAGGTAAGCGTAACTTGATCATTGGTCACTGTAGGATAAGCAGACATTTCAATATCGAAATGTGCCAGATCTTCTACACTAGTGATAAAATATTCAAAAGCACCTGCGTCCACAATACTATTGTCAGGAGTTAATCTGACCTCTCCAGTAATATCTGAAAGTGGAGCTCCGTCATTTATTCCAGCATCAACAGCTACAGATGATTCTCCGGATAATTCAAATTCGAAGGCACTCATAAACATAATGTCTGCAATATCGACATCAACTTGATCGTCGCCGGTAGCTGCAGCATCTAGAGAAGCATCGGTAAAGACATTTCCACCATTGGAAGTTAGATCCGGCTCTATATCGGCAATTTCAATTTGGTAGTTGGGACCACCAATTCCTTCAGCTAAAATATTGTTTTGCATGGTCATCACACTTAAAACTTCAGGAGCCTCAGGTGTTTGCCATTGCGATACATTGGATCCTGTTTCAGCAGTGTTAAAGGCAAAGGTATTATTGATAAGGTTGACAGCTTGAGGAGGTCCATCAACAGCCATGTTTTCAGAGAAACCACCGCCAATACCATTTTCACTAGTCTCATTATAGGCAAATAGTGAGTTTGTGATATCCATGCGATTGTTGATGTTGTTGACCCCAGCACCCTGTCCACTAATATTACCTAAAAATGTGGACTTTTCGATTATCGTGAATCCATTATCCAGGGTATCACCCGAAGCATTAATTCCACCACCAAGTGCGTCAGAAGTGTTGAATTCGAAAGAGCAGGAATCAACCGTCATTTGGCTAACGTTTTGAGCTTGAATACCACCACCGGCTGTTTCCGCTTCGTTTTCTTCAAATCTCACTCGCTCTAAGTTGACAACAACGGGTAGGGTTCCATCTCCAAATCCAGAAAATACAGCACCTCCAAAATCGCTGGTGTTACCAAAAAATGTTCCACCGATAATTTCACCGATTGATTCAAAAGTGAAGCACATGGCTCCACCAGCACTACTAGCAGTATTTCCTTCGTAGGTATTATTGATCCATTCAGATTCATCTCCCTGAGAGCGCATTACACCACCGAACTCAGAATTGTTTCTATTGAATGCACTATTTTGAACTACATTGGTTACTTCTTGAAAAAAGAAGAAAGCACCTCCGCCCATAGCGCCATCGTTATCCTCGAAAGTACAGTTATCCCAGTCGAACGTTCCACCGGCTACAACAACAGCACCACCTAGACGTCCTGCAGTGTTATTTGTGAAAGTACTGTTGGAAATTAGGCCTTCAATTTCTTCATCTACTGAAGTGATGTATATAGCACCTCCGTCATTGGATTCATTTTCGGAAAATGTGCAGCCATCTATAAATGGAAATGCATCTTGAGTAAAGATACCCCCACCTACTCTTTGCAAGTTAGAGTTGCCTGTAAATGTACAATTCAAGAAAGTGTCAATGACACCAATCTGCAAAACACCGGCACCAAATCCACCGACTGGATTACCATCCATGTCGATTGTCGGCTCTGCTGTGTTATTGGAGAAAGTACAATCTTCAAAAGTACCTGCGGATGCACCTGCGAGGTAAACACCTCCACCCGTTCTGGATAAATTACCATCAAAAGTTGAATTTTGCACGCGGAAACCAGTAATGTCTCCCGTGCGATAGCTCAATCCGCCACCTCGGCCTGATCGGTTATCTGTAATGGTACAGTTATGGATTTGAAGTGGACCCTGAGCCAAAATTCCAGCTCCTGAGGAGATGAATAATTGATCTGCGTCATCTTCGAATAATCCGTGCCCACCTGAAATGGTGAATCCATCGATTCGGGTAGCAGCGGTAATCGTTGTGTCGGCATAGACGACAGTTGCAATATTGTCTGTGCGATTATTTTCAAAATCTCCCGCAGCATCGTCTCCATTGACATCGCCGGAAAGAATAGTGACATTGGCAGCTACGTCGCGATCGTCAACACTTCCTTCAGTGCCTTCAAAACCGCCGTAGAGTTCTACGCCATCACTTAAATTGAAAAAAGAAGAATCGGGACTGCTTCCGGGTACATAGGTGCCGGCGGCAACCCAAACCTGATCTCCTGAAGCAGCTGATTCCAATGCATCGTTGAGATCTGTATAGGCATCCGCCCAGGATGTTCCGTCATTGTTACCTGAAGCATCTGCATTCACATAGATTTGTGCCTGCACGAGTGCTGATGTTCCGATTAGCATTACTGCTAACACCAGTAGTTGTTGTAGTTGTTGGGTCATAATCGATAGTTTGTTTGTATTGTAAAAAAATGTTTTCATCGAGAATATATCGAGTATTCTAGATTGGGTTTTGTACTGCGACTGATTTTACATCAGTTCGAAGTAGTGATAAAGATACGAAAATTTCTGGTTTATCCAAAGTTTTCTCATCGGCTCATATGTTGAGCAGAGAATAAAAGGTTCAAAATAAAAGATGTTTTTTCTTGAAATTCTTTTATCAGAGGGTAAAAAATGAAGGGGCATTTTCAGCCCCTCCATCGAGTCCTACTTCATTGCCATAGCATTACTTTTTAATGACTTTGGCCGTTTGCTGTTGTCCATCGATAGATAATTGCACAAAATAAGTGCCCGCATTGAGCGTACCTAATCTCATTTTTTCCTGGATGATATGACCATTAGGTGAGAGTTGACGATCTAAAACACGTCGTCCCTGAGTATCAAAGATGGAGATATCTGCCCGATCAGGAGTTGCATCCAGGCGAGTATGTATGTTGATATCATCTGATGTCACCGAAGGAAAGACATGCAGGTCAGATCGGAAGGCATTCGGTATATCGGCCGATACAGTTCCCGTGTATTCGTAGGCTCCAATATCGGGCATGTCGTCTCTTTCGTTTCCTTCAATATCCTCATCCGGGGCATCGTCCGGTTCACCATTATCGATGCAGGGGCTCTCTTCCTGCAATCCAAAATCAAGTGTATTGAGATCGACAAACAGGGGGTCAGACCCCAAAATATCCGTATTGCTGTCTAGATAGAGATCTGCACTGGTATTCAGAGATAAGTTACCTCCGGTAGATATAATTTCAGGGTCTCCGTCCTGAATGCCAATATCTACTCCGCCCAGCTGGTGAAATGCATTGTTTTGAAGAGATACAGAGGCTTGACCCTGAGGATCTTCCCAAACGAGAACTGCATCTGCTTCCCCCCCTTGATTCAAGGCAAAGGTGTTATTGACCAGGCGAAGTGGTGCGCCAATGCTCTCACCGCGGAAAGCACCGTTGTTAATGATTGCTCCACCCGATCCATCGACACCGGTCATATTGAAGGCGAAGACGCAATTTTCTATATGGGCGTCAAAGTTTTGTAATCTAATGGCACCGCCTTCTTCATTCCCAAAGTTGCCAATGAAACGGCTTTTTTCTATTCGAACCTGAGCGAGGTCTAGGGAGTCTTCATTGAGATTAAATGCTCCACCGCTACCGCCACTTGGTGATGTGGAATTGCTTTCGAAAAGTGAATGGCTAATACTAATGTCAACACCTGCAAAAGTATGCAAAACGCCTCCGCTGACTTCAGAAATATTTGAGATGAAAGTACTGCTGTCTATATTGAGCTTGCTATTATCATTTTGCATAAAAAGAGCACCACCAAAATTCGCTTCATTTTCAGAGAAATTGCAGCGCATGAGGTTTGCCGTAGCTCCAAAGCCTACAGTGAGGGCTCCTCCATTGGTAAAGGCAGTATTGAAATTAAAGTCACAATCTCCTATCGAAACTTCTGTATCTTCTCCATAGACAGATACGGCACCGCCAAAATCTGCTTCTGAACGTTCAAATGTACAATTACGTACAAAGGCTTCCGTAGGATTATCTGAACTCGTAAAGTGAATACCGCTTCCGGTGCGGTCCGGGGCAGTATTGTCGGAAAACTGGCAACCTTCAATCACCGTAAATACTTGAGTGTTGTAAATACCGGCTCCTCTACCATCGGGTCCCGCATTGTTATTTGTAAAAACACAATTTCTAATGGTATCCGAAGAGGAAGCATTGTATATGCCGGCTCCAAAAACGGCATCATTGTTCTCAAAAGTGCAGTTTTCCACTAAGCCGGCGTCGAGAGAAACAATGTAGATGCATCCTCCGGATCGCCCCATATTGTTGTAAAAGTCACAGTCTAGAATTCTGAAGCCGGTTGCAAATTCACCGCGCGGATAGACAGCGCCGGCAAAGTAACCGTAGTTTTGAGTGAAGGAGCAATTTTGAATTATTGGTGCTCCGTAACTCAGAATGGCGCCCGCTCGGCGATCGTTGCCAGAACCATCATCGTCATCCGTATGGCCATTTTGAAAGAAAAAGCCATCAATTACTGTCTCATTGGTAATGGTAGTGTCTGTCCACATGATGTGCATGCAGTTGTCCGATCGGTTGTCTGTAAAGTTATCGGGTATGTCATCTCCGTTGATATCGCCCGATAAAATCGTCGGGTGGTCATTGTAGTCTCCTCTTTCGCTCAGACTAGCTTCCGTTCCTTCAAACCCTCCATAGATTTGGACATTTAAATCTAGAAAGAAGGTGGATTCGCGTGTGGCATTCGAACCATCGGGAAAATAGGTGCCCTCTGCAACCCAGATTTCTGAGCCCTCTGAAGCGATTTCAATGGCAGTGGAAAGTTCGGTGTAGGCATCGGCCCAACTGCTGCCATCATCATTGCCCGTTGCGCTTTGATCAACAAAAATTTGGCCCAGAGCCATTTGAGCGATTAGTGCCATGATAAAGGTGAGTAGAATTTGTTTCATCGTTTCTTGATTTTGTTGGAGAATATTATTTGACAATTAAAATAAGATTTTTTTTATTACTGGAAGTAAAAAATGGGAATGTATTTATCATTATTATAGGAACAACTCGCCAGAAGATACCAAATATGACGAGAGCTTCCGGTTAGCGCTGAGAGGGGCCGCGAGCGGAGCGAAGCGGGTCCCGGGGCGAAGCCTAAGGGACGGTACCCCCGACCATAGCGACGCCCGAAGCGCAGCGAGGGCGGAACCGCCTAATCCAAATTATTCCCGAGCTATGGCTTCGAGGGGAGACCAGAAATAAAATTCAAAGTTGAGAACTGCATTGTCCTCTATGGGAATGCCTTCTGCACGCAATTGTTCTGCCATGCTTTCCGGCGGGTCGAAATGATGTCTGCCGGAGAGTTCTCCCTTTCGGTTGACGACGCGATGGGCCGGAAGTAGGGGCTCTATTTGGTGGCTTTGGGAAAGGGCCCAACCGACCATGCGCGCAGATCCCAAAGCGAGGGCATCGGCGATAGCTCCATAATTGGTGACCCGGCCTTCCGGGATCTGTTCGACGAGCTCATACACGCGGAGGAAATATTCTTTTTTCATCTGACGAGAGTTACCGTTCCTTTTTTAGTTATGGGATCCCCTTGTCGTTGTTCCAGGTAAATGCGGTACACATAAGTTCCCGGGGGGGCTTGTTGGCCTTCGATCCTTCCACGCCAGGCTTCCAGGGGTTCTGATGTTTCAAAAACCATTTGCCCCCAGCGGTCGAAAATTTGCATTTGATATTCAGTGATGGAGTTTTCGAAAAGGAAAAGCGGCCTGAATTCGGGATTTTCGCCAGAGGGGCGCAGGGCGTTGGGTATTTGGAGACGAACTTCGCGACTAGGGCAAGCGATATTTGAGGTCAGGGTATATTCTCTGGAGATGCTGTCTAAGCCTTCGACCATTGCATTGCAACGCAACTGATAACAGATCTCGTCATCCGGATTTTCGAAGGGATCAAAAGCTTCGGAGTATTCCGTTTGGGAGGGATTTACGGGAATCGTGGTTTCTACCTGATTATTTCGGAACTTTAGGATTTCACAGGAGGCAATGTCGACCGCCCGGCCCACCTGAGGTGCTGAGAACTGAACTTCGTTTTCGAATGAGGGGAGCGCGCGGGCAGAAATATAAGCGGTAGTGATGGTGTCGGAGACGAAGGTGCTGTCGCAGGCATCAATGGTTTGAATGGCAAAAGAGAGTGGCTGTTCCTCTGTGAGTGGGGTATTGATTTCAATGCTATTATCGGTTTGGATATTTGCGATGAGATCGTTGATGTCAATATTGTCCAGTGGGTCACTGAGAGAGAGAATCTGGGCATCGACTAATTCTGCGTCATCGTTCCACTGCCACTCCAGAGTGACGGTATTGTTGGAGACATTGGCGCCCCATGCATTGAGCTCTCGAATACCCTGAGTGATATTTGGGGTCCGGGATAGCTGGTTGGATCGGGCGATGAAGAAGGTGTCGGGGTGCTCGGCCTGAATGTAATAGGAGTAGTTGATTTCACTATCTAGATTGGGGACTTGAGCTTCCAGCTGATCCGGTGGCAATTGGTCTATTTTGTTGAAAGGGCCGCCATTTTCCGACACCCAAAGGTCATAATACGCCACGCTATCCCAGGCTTCATAGGCATTCCACTCCAGGAGTGCGCGCCGGCCACAAGCGTCTATGCTATCCCTGAGAAAAATGGTATTGTGCGGTTGATTGCCCAATGAGCCGGCCAGCCCACATCCGTCCAGGGCCTGAACATAATAAAACTCAGACTGCAAATTTGCAGCGGAATTGGGATCAACGAAGGAGTCTAGCGGTGCCGCCACGGTATCAATGGCTTCTGTGCCCACATCGACGCGATAAATGATGTAGTTTCTGATTTTGGAGAAATCGCCGGATCGTTCGGTCCATCGAATAATGGTTTCTCCATTTTCCACACTGACGGAATGAATGGGAATCAGGGGTGGGAGGAGATTTGATAAGGTATCGGAAGGGAGGCTCAGACTATCAGTGCAATCGGCAACGAGGCGGAGAAAGTAATATCGCGTTTCATTCGAACTATTTGGCAGGCGAATCGCCGTAGCTGCCAGATCGGTAACCACTCTTTCTAGAGTAAAAGGACCCTCGCGGTCAGTACTTTGAAAGACCAGAAGGCTATCGGCTGTCCCGCAGGATACGGTGGGAAGATCAAACCGAAGGGTGTCTCTGCCATCGCCTTGATTAGAAACACAGAACAAATCCGGTAGGGGCACTTGAGCTGACATAGGCAGCGATGCAGCCAAAAAAAAGAGTGCGAGCCAAAAATTGATGAGGTATTTCATTGGAGATTTTCTTTGAATTCTCGTTCCAGGTCGGACATGGACAGGGTATCCACGAGGCTTAGTGATCGCAACAATTGCTCTTCTTCGCCTTCCATATAATACTGATCTTTTTGGACTAAACCCCAGCCCTGAGCATAAAATTCATAACTTTTCAAGTTTAAAGTGAGTGTTCCCTCCCGTTCGTCTTC
>JAWLFI010000188.1:0-4783 GCA_041685645.1 Saprospiraceae bacterium
AAAGATTTGGGGGAGGACTTGAAATGAATTACATTTACAAGCAAGGCTTTCACGTGGTGGCTCCCTGGAACACCATGTTTATTTATGATGTAAGAGTGAATGAGAATTACGAGAAGATGTCAGTGCTTTCGAGAAATGGTTTGACCATAGAAATTGACCTCTCTTATCGTTATCGACCTTTTGCTGATAGCTTGCCGGATTTGCATAATGAGGTGGGGCGGTCTTATCACGAGCGCATTGTCCTTCCTGAGATTCGATCGGCGACTCGAGAGGTGATTGGCCAATATTTGCCTGAAGAGTTGTACTCTACGAAAAGAGAAACGATACAGCAAGAAATCTATGATAAAGCCAGAGGCTCTATTGAGCGCAGATATATAGAGGTGGATGCAATCCTTATTCGAGAGGTGAATTTGCCCGAGACTCTGCAAGTTGCGATCGAAAGAAAGCTAGGCGAAGAGCAGGCGGCTCTGGAGTACGAATATAGATTGGAGAGAGAGCGTAAAGAGGCGGAGCGGAAGATCATCGCAGCCAATGCAAATGCAGAAGCTAACAGAATCTTGAATGCTAGTTTAAGTTCAAATATACTCAAGGATAAAGGAATAGATGCTACCTTGAAATTAGCAAATTCCACCAACGCCAAAGTTGTGGTTATTGGAGGGGGTGAAGGTGGAATGCCTTTAATCCTAGGCAATAACTAGACTAAATTCTATAGATAATTATACCTCCTTTTCACGAGTTGAAGAGGAGGTTTTTTTATCTACTAGTGTTCTGTGAGGGTATGGGATCTCAATTCCTTCCTCATTAAATCTGGCCAACAATGTTTTGTAAAGATCGGATTTAAGTAGAACCCCTTTGGTAATATCGTCAGTCCAAATCATGGCTCGAATATGCACCCCGGAATCCAACCATGAGAGCATGCGTATTCTCACTTGAGGTGCCCCCTCTGCAATATCCTCTGGCGTTCTATTATCTATGCATAGTGGGTGAGCGAGAGCTTCTTCTTCAATAATCGATAAGGCAAGATCCATATTCGACTCAAATGCAATGCTCAATTCCAGAAAGTTGCAAATTTTTACATCGTTGATCGTACTATTGATGATGGTCTCATTACTAATTATAGAGTTGGGAATAATAATTCTTCTGTTTTCAAAATTCCGAATCACAGTGTGCCGAAGTGTGATATCCTCAATCACGCCCCAATTGAGTCCGATCGTCACAATATCATTGACGCGAAAAGGACGAAAGGCGACAATAAATAAACCGCCTATAATATTGGATAATGCCGATTGGGAGGCAAACCCAATGGCAATAGTCAACAGTCCGGCGCCGACGAATATCTTTTCTCCATAAACCCTGAGTTCAGGAGTGCCAAATATAAACACGATAAGTGCGATTAAAAAAAAAGAAAAGGTAATCGCATTGGTCAAAAAACTATAGGTGGTGGGGTCAAAACGTTGCTTTTCGCCCCGATTCATGCGTTTGAAAATTATTCGCAATATCCAACGAACAATCTTTATGATAATCGCTGTTATTGCAGCTGTTATGAGAAAATAGAGGAGAATTTGCCAAATTTTAGGATCCATACAATCGGGGTTTTTCCGCTTCAAAGATACAAACAGAACGGGTATGATGAAAAGCTTAAACTAAGACAGAAATGAATACAGAAATTGAGTAAATATTATTTTGAATACTACAGCTACGGGGAGCATTAAAGTAAAGCCAATAACGGGTAACTTATTGTCGGTCTTGTCCATGGCATAATCTAATATGGCCGGTTGAGTCGCGACCATTCCAAGTAAGATGCTGAATGGGATTCTCAGTAATTTGTATCCTATGATTAATGTAAAGGTGGCTGTCAAAAAGCTAAATACGCTTCCGGCCAGGAATATTAACCCACCACCACCTGAGCCCACGATGGAGAAAAAATTATATCCCGAATTCACTCCAATACCGGCCAGCATGAAAATCAGACCGATTTGACGTAAACTTATGTTGGCTGAAAAGGGAAGAGACCACACGATAGGTCCGGTGCGACGCAAAGCACCTAAAAGCAGGCCGACAATAAGCGGACCACCGGCCATACCGAGTTTGAAACTGTACTCTCCCAATTCAAAGGTCATCATGCCCAATATCAAGCCCAAAGCCATTCCCAATCCAAAGGAAAACAAATCAATCTTGCTTAGCGCCTCATAGGAGTCTCCAAATAAACGCGATACGCGCCCCATTTCCCGACGGCGGGCAACAAATCGAACGCGGTCTCCAAGTTCCAAAACAGTGGATCCCGTCGCTAATAAATCAATATCCCCACGCCGAATTCTCGTGATGAGAGCCGAAAAATTTTCATTCAGATTGAGACTGGCGATTTTCTGACCGGCTACTTTGGGATTCGATACAAAAATACGTCGATAATCGTATTCCGAGCGGTCAAAAGTGAGTTTTTGCTCTGATCTCTTTCCTAAAAATGCCGTGACTTCCCGGACGGCGTGTTCCGAGCCCACAACCATGATTTGATCGCCTTTTTGAAGCACGGTATCGTATGAGGATAAACTCACCTCATCATGGCGACTCATTCGGCCAAATACAATCGCCCATCCATTTTTACGGATTAAATCCCTGATTTGAAGGCGTTCCGGATTGTCCCATTTTACCACAATATTGGTGTTGGATAATTCGCGTCGCGAAGGGTAGAGGTGTTCCAGTGATTTTTCTTCTTCCTTGTAATCAATGCGCAGCAGTTTTTGCACCACCGCAATGGAGACCATGGCTCCAATTACACCCATGGGGTATGTCAATGAATATCCGGTGACTGCTTTTTCTTGTTCCGATTGAATGAAAGCTGGTGTGTCCCCTTTAGAGATAACGTCTAATAAGCCCGCTAAGGCCGGAGTGTTCGTTGAGCCACCAGCGTAAATTCCCGAGGTGATAGCTGCCTCAAAATGTAACAAATAATGTAGGCCAATAGCCAAACTCGCTGATAGGACCAGCATCAAAATAATAAATAGAATGTCGCGCGCCCCTCTATCCTTGAAAGTGGTGAAAAAACTTGGCCCACTATTTAACCCAATACTGTACACAAAGATACTTAGACCCAACCAGATCACCACTTCTGACATTCTGAGCTCTGGGTCGAGGCCACCGATAATTAAGCCCACAAATAACACGGCAGCAATCCCCAGACTCGTCCCCCAAATTCGCACTTTACTCAAAGCATATCCTATAGCGGCAACGACGAATAGGAGTAGGATTTCATTTTCGGCCAGAAGTGATAGCATATCGCAAATATAGCGATTAATCGCCCAGTGCGCTATCCCTCTATTGGCTTTCTGACACTAAATGTACTTTCCCTCTTTTTTCGTAGTATCCGATGTCATAGCAGTAATGTAAAGCGGTTTGATGGCGCTCTTTTATATGAGTGCAGTACCCAAAGCGAAACCCCTTTTGAATCAGTTGATGTCGATCAACCTGTTCCATTTGCTCCTGACATAAATCCCGCAAAATTTTCCGATTTCGCCTGAGGCAATTGTTGATGTTGCGCATCATGTTATTTTGATCCCTGTTCCGCCGATTGTTATAGGCAGATCGACAATCTGCACAGCAAAACTTTTTGTCACTTCGCCCCCTGAAAGGGCTATCACACTCAATGCAATTTTTCATAATAAATATATAAATGGTTCGCTCTTATGTGTCATTGCAATTCCTAAACGTTCCGAATTTTTATTTTTTTTTGGGCGGCTCCCTGCGCAAGTCATGCGCAGGGACCGGGCTATATCGGGCTCACCGCTGGCGCGGACCGGTCCCCCACCAAGCTTGGAGGGGGACGCCTTCGGCCCCTTTCTATCCCTGCCGCAATAAGCATTGCAGAAATTCATCCTAAAGTAAAACAGTAGGCAAATAGCAACTATTGTATTGAATGAAGGAGTATTGTTTTGGATGCTGAATGAGGGAAATTTCACGCAAGCAAGAAGGATACTGAGATTTGATGAATATATAAATTAGCACTGAGCACAGCCCTATCTCTTGTGTTATACTTTATCAAGGGATATTTTCCCTGGACCCAGGAGGGCCAAAACGATAAAGCCACCCAGGTATAGTAAGGCCGGCTCTTTATCGGACAAGGAATCTGCACCGTGAACTACGAAAGCTGCCACGACCATAGTGATAATCAGTGGGATCACAAACCAACGCATTTTCCATCCTATGATCAGAGCGATGGAGCAGATGACCTCTGCAAACACAGTGAGTCCCAGGCTCAATTCTACGCCTATTTGTAAGGGATCGGCAAATGTCCAGTCACCAGCTATGACTTTCATGAGTTTGGGCCAGCCATGGGTGAGCATTAGTCCACCAAAAAATAATCTGGCAATTAGTGCGGCGTAATCTCTTTTTGATAGTCGACTCATAATTGGGAGTTGTGTTTGATTAAGGCGTAAAGGTCTTTATTCCTTTTCTAAATTAACGCAATGAAGGTACTTTATTTTTCTTGGCTGAAATAGAAAACTATTCAACTTCAAACTCCATTTAAACAGTTGAGATTTATGATCTTTATGATCTATATGAGAATAGTCGCATCACTTGCCAATAAAATTACTTAAGGGTACCTCCGGAAACTGTTTTTTGATGTGAAGGTGAAAAAATATGTGCGTAATCAAGGCGAGACGATGGAGCCTGGCCATAGCTAAGTGACTGAGGATAAACGATGATTACGTGCATGTTTTACATCTAAGCCATTTTAAAAAATGGCTGTTCGCGCAAAAGGATAGTTTCCGGAGGTACCCTAAAGATT
>JAWLFI010000029.1:0-19438 GCA_041685645.1 Saprospiraceae bacterium
TGCGTAAGCGCTGGGAGGGGGGCCCGATCCGCCTTTGGCGGTGAGGGAGACCGCGATGTATCGCGGGCCGAGCGAACAGCGAGCTCCCGACCATAGCGACCTCCCGAGGCGGCCTTTGGCCGCGAGGGAGGGTACGCCCAAATCCATATTCGCTTTAAAAATATTGAGAAATAACGTCATAGAGTATAAAGATTCCGCTGAGAAAGAGCACGAATAGCACCCATTGTCGAAATTGGCGGGTGGATAGTCGGCGAAGGATGCGGTAACCAATGACGTTGCCAATGATGGCTCCGAATCCCAGGGCGAGTGCGTAGATCCATATCTGTGGACTGAGGACATCAAAATAGGAGTAGCTGGCCATTTGAATGACACCCATGACGAAGGAGTTTGCGGTTTTTGTGCCGATCATGGCTTCTTTTTGAATGCCTGCATTGAGGTAAAAGGGATTGAGTACGGGACCCATGGCGCCGATGAGGGAGGAAATGAAGGAGATGATAAATCCCAAAGGGGCGAAATAGGGGATGCGCATGCGAAAGCTTCGTTCTTTTTTTCCCCAGCGATATTGCCAAATGGTACTGATGAGAAAGAGGGCGGTGAGCATTCTCAGGCCGGGGAGCTGGAGGCCGGCAAATAAGGCGACTCCGCTGATACTGCCGAGTAGCGTAAAGGGTACGTAGTAGAGGACGACGCGCCATTGGATTTGAGACCAGTAGAGGTAAAGACGCGAGGGGCGGCTGATCCAGGTACCAATATTGAGTACCTGGGGAGTGCTGTTGGCGCCGATGAGTGCATGGCAGACGGGAATGAGGAGTAAACTGCCGCCACCTCCTCCTAAAGTACTGAAAACAAAGGCTATGATACCTAGAAAAAACAGGGCGATGGCAATGCTATCGGCAGAAAAGGAATCTACTAAGCACACAAGAGGACCATATCTGCAAATTCTAAATTGAAAGCGATGTAGTCCTTGAGGATTTCAGCCTGAGGCAGAGGCTCTTCATAACTCCAGGCCAGGTCGCTGATGCCACTCCAGGACCAGGCATAGGCGGTGCCTTTGATGGGACATTGCGTGCGGCCGCCGGGTTTTTCGTGCATTCGGACGTACACATCGCTTTTGGGAATGTAATAGACCGTATCGTAGAGCGTCCGCCCGCGCTCATTGAGAATAATGGGGGCGTAGGTTTCGGCCATGAGCATATCTTCTACGCGAATACGGATGTGCTGTTGGCTTTTCCTCAGAATAGCGTAATGATCGGGATCATTGGGATTTATAAGTCTCATTTTGATAGCTTTACCCTTGAAAGATAGACAATAATTTTGGCTCTGTCCAGTGTGAGATGGCTTTTTTCAATTATGGGATAGAATTTTTTGCAGTCAATTTATATTATACTCTGGGTGCTAGAGTGCAGAGTCGTTCAGCTGCCTGTAGAAGAGTATCTGTTTGTTTCGCAAAGCAAATGCGAATGAGGTGTTGTTCGGGCGGCTGATCGTAAAATACGGAGATGGGAATCGTAGCTACTCCAATATCCCGTGTCAGGCGGCGAGTAAATTCTACATCGGGTTCGCGGCTTATAGCAGAGTAATCGTACAAACTGAAGTAACTGCCGTGACAGGGCAGTGGTCGGAGGGCTGAGGACTCTAATGCATCGGCGAGCAGGTCTCGTTTTTCTTGATAAAAAGGAGCGAGTTGAGAACGGGCTTCGGGAACATTTTCAAGATACTTTAGAAGTCCCACCTGGCTGGGGTGATGGACGGAAAACACATTGAACTGATGAACTTTTTGATATTCCCGCATGAGTTTTTCCGCTCCGGCGATATAGCCCACTTTCCAGCCGGTGATGTGAAAGCTTTTTCCGAAGGAATAGGTGGCCAGTGTGCGATCCCGTAGTCGTGCACAAGCCAGAGCGCTGTGGTGTTGCTGTCCGTCAAATACGATCTGATGATACACTTCGTCGCTCAAAATTATCGTTGAGCTGTCTTCCACGATATCAGCGAGCCGCTGCCAGTCGGCGGGCTGCCATAAAGTGCCGCCGGGATTGTGCGGTGTATTGACTATGATCATTCTCGTGCGAGAAGTGACCCTGGATTGAAGTTGATTCCAGGGGATGGTGAAGTCAGCCCGGAATGGAATGGATACGGGTTCTGCCCCCGCCAATCGTATGGCGGGCTTGTAGCAATCATAAGCGGGATCAAAAACGATGACTTCATCGCCGGGGTGAACAAGTGCTGAAATAGCGGTAAAGATAGCCTGAGTCGCGCCCGCGGTTATGGTGAGGTTATGTCCCGGACTAAAATTTGTGCCATGCGCAGTATTCAGGGCTTCGCATAAAAAGGCATTCAAGGGAGGCCATCCGCTCATGGGGGCGTATTGATTGTGTCCTTGCTCCATGGCTTCGCGAGTAAATTCAAATATGCGCGAATCGGGGGAAAATCCGGGAAAGCCCTGAGCGAGATTGATAGCACCGTGCTTTTGAGCCAGAGCGGTCATCACTGTAAATATACTGGTCTCAATAGCACCCAATTTACTTTTGATCATGCGCTCATGGATTGATGGATATCATCAATAGCTTTCGCGAGTTTTCGGTCTTTGTCTGTAACTTTATCGCCCGCGTCATGTGTATTTAAGGCAAAAGTGACCGTATTATAAACATTGGACCAGTTGGGGTGATGTTGCTGCGCTTCAGCTTCGAAGGCCACTCGGGTCATAAAGCCAAAGGCGGTTTTGAAATCGGGAAATGTAAATTCGGCGCGGAGCGCATTGTCTTTCTCTTTCCACATAGTTATTGGTTTATTATCCTAATGTTCTGTGCGCTTAATTGTTGACTTTTCAGGTGGAAGATCGCGTAACCTATGGATACTATAGATATAATCCTCCAAGCACTAAGCTCAGGGCAAACAAAAATGTACTCGTTGCACTGAGAATAATCGTATTTACATTTGACTTTACTAACTCTCGGGAATCGTAGTCTTTTTTGATGCGATTGTAAATAATTCCACCAAAAATGAGTGTGTATGCTGCAACGGCGAGAATCAGGTAATTTTGTCCTTCAAGCCAAAAATAGATACCGATATAAGAGGCCACGGCAGCCAGCAGGATACCAAAATAAATACCCACGCTTTTTTCCATACCGTAAGTAACCACGAGGTGATTTTTTCCCGTCGTAGCATCAGAAGCTGCATCCGGAAATTCGTTGATCAACAGAATATTTGCCGTGAGTAATCCCGCCGGCAAGCCAATGAAAAAGGCCATCCAACTCAGATCTTGTGCGAGCACGTAATGCGTGCCCAGTGTGACCAAACTACCAAAGGCCAAAGCTATGGTCAACTCTCCCAACCCTTTTCTAGCGACGAGTCGCAAGGGGGGTGCCGTGTAAAAATAGCCGAGGGCTGCACCCAATAAGCCGATGGCCAGAGTCACCCAGTCGGTCAGGTAGGTGAGATAGAGGCCAATGGCGGTGGCACTGATCAATAGAGCAACGGCCAGGCGCCAGGTGCCCTTTAAATCGATGAGTCGCAGCTCTATAGCGCGACTACCACCGGTAAATTGAGTGAAATAACTGTCATTGGCAGCGTCTGTACCGTCTTTTACATCGAAATAGTCATTGAAGACATTGCTGGCCAAGTGCAGCAAGGCCAGACCGATGACCGTTAGGGAAAACCACCAGGTATTAAAGGCCTCACCACCCACCGAGTAGTGATAGGCAAAGGCACCGGCGACAAAGGCGGGGGCGAGCACAGCCGACAAAAAGGGCATGCGCGTGATGGCCAAAACCTTGATGAGATGCGTCGTCCAGTGTATGGGAACATCGACCTCCCGATCCAATTCTTCTGTGACTCCACAATAGCCGGTTTGTCCCTTGTCTTTTCCATCTTTGTAGGTGGGGGTAATGCGGATGCGCGCGGGAAATTTTTCGCCGGTTTTCTTTAGAAAGATGGTTTCTGTGACGTATTCTCCGTTTTTGCCCGCTTCTTCTAACCAGGTGCCTACATTTTGAAGTACGATTTCACCGGGGGAAAACAGCGACACGCGTTTTGACCCAATGACTTCTTCTTTGGGATATTCAAACATCTCTTCTGCTCCGGAATTGAAGGTTTCTATGACTCCTTCCATGTCGCAGGTAATTACGCTTTTCATAGTTTGAGTTTTTTGAGTCGAGTAATTTGGTTTCATATTTTATGAGTTTACAGAAGACAGGAAAGGATGAATCAATGCTCTATCTATCCTATCTTTCATGATTTCTTCATCATCATTGCACTTCGGTTTGATTCTATTTGAAGACCAGTCAATGTCGTAATCTTCGACCCATTCCGAATAATGTTGGCATAAGGCCTGAATACTATCCACAATATAATGAATTTCCCGATTGCTAAGGGTGGGATGAATTGACATTCTAATCCAACCGGGTTTAGAAGAGCAATTGCCGCTGCTAATTAAATCAGTGATGTTGTGTGAGGTCAGGGGATCAACCTCTAAAAGATAGTGGCCGTAGGTTCCCGCACAGGAGCATCCTCCCCGCGTTTGAATACCGAATTTGTCATTGAGGAGCTTGACCCCCAGAAGGTAGTGCAGCTCGTCGATATAGAAGGAAATGACACCCAGGCGATGGCGGTGCTGTTCGGCGAGAATATGCAGATTGGGTATGTCGGTCAGGCCGGCCCAAATGATATCTAATTGCTCTTTTTCGCGTTGTAGAATGTTATCCACACCCATTTGATCCTTGAGTTGCATGCACATGGCGGCTTTTATGGTTTGAAGAAAAGCAGGGGTGCCGCCATCTTCCCGGGCTTCGATGTCATCCACGTATTTATGCTCTCCCCAGGGATTGGTCCAATCCACTGTGCCTCCTCCCGGATGATCGGGAATGGTATTTTGATAGAGACTTTTGTTGAAAAGGAGCAGACCGGAGCTGCCGGGACCGCCAAGAAACTTGTGTGGAGAAAAATATATCGCATCGAGATGAGCCCCTTTGACCCCGGGATGCATATTGATGTCCACATAGGGCCCAGAGCAAGCAAAATCTACAAAGCAAAACCCTCCATGCCGATGCATGATTTGGGCGATTTCACTATACGGCGTCATAATGCCCGTGACATTAGAACAAGAAGTCACGGCGGCAATTTTTCGCTTTCGATGCGAGTATTTTTTGACTGCTTTTTCAAAGGCATCTAAATCTACTAATCCTTCCGCATTGGGGGGCACGACAACGACATCAGCCGTCGTCTCTAACCAGCTGGTTTGGTTGGAGTGATGTTCCATATGGGTTACAAAGACTACGGGTCGATTCTCCTCATCGATATGAATTTGATCTCGAAAGGATTCGTGGATCTTCATACCCAGAATGCGCTGAAACTTGTTGATTACTCCGGTCATTCCGGATCCCGAAGCGATGAGTACATCTGTGGCCTGAGCGCCTACATGATCTTTGATAATGGATTGTGCCTTGTGGTAGGCATAAGTAGTTGACATCCCCGTGTGATTGGTATCTGTATGGGTATTGGCCACCCACGGCATGATGAGATCCTTAAGCGCCTGCTCTATGGGATGGTAGTTCCTTCCACTGGCCGTCCAGTCCGCATACACTAAGGGAATATTTTTGTGATATGGCGTGGGAATTTCCTGCCCGACGCCAATAATGTGTTGCCGGAAGATCGAAAAATAGCTCTCCAGAGTGGTTTTTGGACCCATAAAATATACTTATAGCTGCGGCTATAAAGATAAGAAAGAGAAATTATTTTACGCCTTTTTCGCCGCCGGGTTCCGATTTTAGACTTACTAGTGTCATTACCACTAAATAAGTATAGAAAAGTCGCAGTAGATTTTTGTTCAGATCAAGGCGCGATAAAGGAGCAGAGCGGTTCGGCTCCGCTCACCACGGCGCCTTAGCTCTGTGACTGAAGAGCAACGAAGATATGAGCAAAAAGATCAAGACTTGGTCTGTAGCGGATTTAGTGGTAATGACACTAGAATTTTATCGATACTGCGTCCATCGATATCGACGATTTCTATTTTTGCACTTAAATATGAGAAGTTATCCCCTAATTCCGGTCGCTTTTGGATGTGCGCCAGGACAAAACCTCCGACAGAAGAGTAATCGATAGCATCGAAATCAATAGACATTTTCGGAATGAGTCCCTCCAAAACTTCAACGGGAGCGCGACCACTCACCAGGAACGTACCATCCGCTCTTTCATAAACAGGGGGTTCGTAAGCTGCGCCGTCGTGAGGCAGACGGCCCATGATATTTTCCATAATGTCGGTCAGGGTAATAAGGCCTTCAAAGTCGCCCTTTTCGTCGATGACCAGACAAACGTTAACCCCCTTTTTTCTCATCAATTGAAGAACATCACTAGCCTCCTCATTTCGGTCTACGAAGAGAGGATCCTCCATCAGCAGACTGTTGATCGAGACTTCTTGATTTTCGTTGATGGCCTGATAATAAGACCGCAGAGATATGACGCCTTGAATGTGTTGGAGGGAGTCGCGAGCACAGATGACTTTACTGTGAGAAAATGATTGAATGTCGTCGTGGATGTTCTCGGGTGATTGCCGGGTATTGACCCATTCTACATTTTCTTTATGAGTCATGAGATGGCGAGCTTTTTTGTCCGAAAAATAAAACACTTTTTCATGAAGGTTCCGTTGCTCCCGGGCAATGACACCTTTGTTGGTTGCCATTTTTACCATATGTCGGAGCTCGGCAGTACTCATGGTTTCTTCCCTGACTTGCCATCCGAATAGTTTCGTGATATTGCTTGTACTGACTGATAAAACGGCGACGAAAGGGTAAAACAAAACGCTAAAACCTGAGATGCCTGGAGCTACTGCACAAGCGACGCGCTCAGGGTCGGATAGAGCAGCGGTTTTGGGGACGAGTTCTCCCAATACAATAGAGAAAAAGGTGATGATAAAAATCGTAAGCCCCATAGCCAGAGGCTGAGCAAATGCCGGATCGAGATGAAGAGAAACTAGAAAGGGTTGTAAATATTGCGAAAATTGTGAGCCGCCGAATAAACCCATAATCAAAGTGACGAGCGTAATGCCCACTTGAATCGCCGAGAGAAATTTCTCGGGGTCGCCGATCAATTTGAGCGCAGCATCGGCACCGAAGGTGTTTCGATCCCGGAGATACTCCAGGCGGCCGGCATTCGCGGAAACGAGGGCTATTTCTGCCAGAGCAAAAAATCCGTTGATCGAGATGAGAACCAGTAAAATTATAATATCTCCAATCACAGGCGAATCATTTTTATTCAAGATACAAAAAAGAAGAGTGCTGGGCGATTTCCTTTTGGTCGTGGGAGGACTACATTTTTTTGTAGGCTTTTACAAGGGACTGCACCGCTCGAACGGAGTAATCTTGAAAATCTATGGCCTGCTCAGGCACCCACCAATCGTTTTCAGTGCGAAGATAGCCGAGTTGCTTGAGCTGCCAGGATATATTGCCAACCTCAGGTACTCTGATGGGGATTTGAAAGGGAGTGGCTTGAAATATAACGCCACTGTTGAGATGTTGAGATCTGGGGAGTAAGAGTCGATCAGCATGAGATAACCAACTGCTCATTTCATCGACGCTGAGATCTCCGGCATTGAGTTTTACTCTGGAATCCAACCAACGAAGCTGTATTTCAGTGGCGATCAATTTGGGGTGATTCGACCATCCAGGGGCGGGGTTTCGTTGAATGAGATGGGTATATCGGTGAACATATAAACGATCCCATTGCCCTCGACTGTCGAGGTAGTACTTTCTCATCATATAGCGATCGCTCCATGTTCGAATTCGCCCGATGCTAATCCAACTGCGAGTTTCTGAAGACCAGGGCGGGGATACCTCGGGTTGCAGTGTATAGGGCAGGATGTGATGGGGACAGAGATGGTGTTGGCAGTTCCGAATGCTTGGATACGCCCTTTCGAATAGCTCAATGGAGGGACTCCCCAAATGAAAAAGATGAGATATAAACTTCAGGATGGATTCGTAAAAGGCTCGACCTCGCTCTAAATCATTCCAATGGGGTTGGAGATTGTGAAGGCTGAGAGAAAGGGGGTTGCGTCCGAAGTAAAAATGGAGTGCTTGAAACAGTTCGCGTTTTCCTTTTTTCAAGTCGAGGTAGGACTCGGGCCAATGCATATGAATGGGAACACCCCCGGGAATTTTCAGCTTCAAAAAGTCCTGTTGAGCACACACTACTTCGATGCCCTCGTCCTGCAATGCCTCCTGGAGGGATTGAATATATCTGTTGGAGAATATTCCGGCCCAGTACACTTTCATCGCATTAACTCTTGGAGTCGGTGAAACAATTTTTCACTTTGCTCTCGCCACCGACATTCTGGTGACAAGATAAAGTTTTTCTCTTGTCGTAGAGCATGGAGGTACCGCAGGGTTCTCCAGGGCGCCATAAATTGACCTTTTCTTCCGGATACCCATTCGGCTTGGTCGAGCGGAATAGTGATCGTGGGTATGGTCTCTATGCCGAGGGATTGCCGCCAATCCTCCCATTTAAAGTCTCCGGTTTCCCTTTCTGATGGTCGTTGGAGATAGAACTGAATACGCATCCATGGAATGCGCAGGCAATCGGCCAGTATAGCTCCATGCAATGACTCAGCCAAGACTACCCGACTTCGGGCAATATGTCGCAATGCAGAGGAAATGGATCCGTATTGATCACTGTAAAGCACTGAATAGCCATGGACTGCTCCAATCAGGGAATAATACGCCAACTGACTGGAACGAAAATAGGGGATGAGGGTACAATTATGCTGTGAAGATAGCTGCCGCAGCGCAGGGTATTCGGGCGTAAATTGCAATGCATAAGCCCCATCGATGACAGATGTTGAAGGATCCACACCCAAAGCTCGTGATGACAATGGCCCCCGGAGGGCGCGAATGTCTAGTGGAGGATGCGGACCATTCAGTGGCGAGGCTGCACTGCGGCAACCGGCACCGAAAACAAGGGCGGGCTGGTCTGGAGGGAGGTGGCGGAAATGGTCGTGGTGTAGCACACTGCCTATTCCAATAAAGGTGCCGGGCCGCGCTAAGAATTCAGGCGAAAGTAAACGGGGCCAGAGCCAATGATTGAGATCGTCTCCTAAGTTTCCGCGGGGAGCCCGATAGGCGTATATTTTCATTGGGTATGGGCTTTGATCTGATCTCGCAAAGCCCTGGCATAGTCTATATGACTGAGGACGGGCTCTTTCGATAAGGCCATTAGCTTTGGGTTATCTGTTTCTACTTTCACAGGCACACCACAAGCCCGCGCTTCCATCACTGCACGCTCTCCACCTCCCTGTAGCTCTGCTGGAATATACACTAGTGCCGAGGAAAGTATAATTTTTCGCAAATCCTCGGGAGTCTGGTAGTCCATCACCTCTACACCGGCAGCCTCAAGCCGAGCTCGTATTTCACTTCCACCGGGCGTATTCACCTGACCGACTACGAGTTTTCGTCCCGCTTGTTGTGCCAGTCGTTCCCAACGTTTATGAGGCTGTAATGCGCCTATGCCCAATACATCCCACTGCAATGCTCTGGACCCCGGGCGATAAATATCGGTATGAACTCCAAAGGCTCGGGAGGCAGAGGGAAAGTGCTGTGCGCGGGTCTCGTACCAGGAGGTTTCGTAAAAAACGTGCTGGTAGGTCTGTACTCTTTTCTTTGATTGAGGGGGCAGACTTCCGGAGAGAACCAGGAAAAGTGGCGATCGGATCAACTGCTGCCATTGCTGAATGCGCCGATCGAGAATCCAATTCCAATTGCTCTTGACTAAGATGACATCGTAATGTTTTAGTAGCTTCCAATCCTCTGACTGAGCGGCATTAATAAAATCTATCTTCCAATAAGCGGACAGGAGTTGCAAGGCAGCGGTGAAGCCATCGCTCCAGCATTTGTATTTCGCAGAGGATTTTGGCAGGTAATAATACACGCCTATCCTGGCTCTGGTCTTCTCAGAAGACCTCTGTGTGAGAGGGCGAAAGAACGGTGGTGATTGGCTTGTCCCAATTTTCATAATTTTGGTCTAAGGTCTCAGGTACAATAGGGATCCATTCAATTGCCCATCTTCTCCCGTAAATAGTTGTCCACGATCATCGAAAAGTTGCAACTCATAAAAGTACAAGCCATCGGGTAATCCGGACGGAAGCTTCCCAAGTGAAATGCGGTGATCACCTACCAAAAGGGGGTGGGAACTGTCCATTTCGTGAACGATTCGGCCATCGCTACTCATGAAAACCATTGACCACCGACTCGGACCGCTGGGACCGACTAAACTATAGTGAAGAAAAACAGGCCCGGTAGTGGGGTTGGGTGCGACTGTGGTATGCGAAATGCTCGGATCATCAATGCGCTGAAACTCGATCCTGTAATGAGTTTCATCAACAGTACTACCGCCTATGGGCCGGTAGATTACTTCCAGGCTGTACATGCCCGTGGCATCTAAATCTAAGTCCTCAGTCCATTGTCCTAGTAGCAAGTCGTTGCCCTCAGAAGATTGAAACTCTACGGAGTCTGTAAACTCGTACAAACTCCCGTCGGGTTGCGTAATGCTATATTCCAACTGTTGAATTTCTATGGGAAGCTGCCCATTTACTTTTTGGACTTCCATAGTCAGTTTGGGATATCTGCCCACTACAGCTCGATTATTGATGACTCGATCATCCATCTGAACGCGCAAAATGGGCGTGACAGTCTCCCGCAGGAGTTTAAAAGTGTAGGATAAAGTATTGTTCGTGTATCGCTGCTCCTCGATCTCTTGTAATGGGTTGATTTGAGCCGTTAAGGTCAATTCTCCCGAGGGCCAATCGAGGGTCTGAAGTGAAACTTCAATGTGGAACAGACTGTCCGCCCAAACAGCCATGAGGGTATCCCGATAAGCGATTTGTCCTCCTTTTCTAATGTTAATGGCCACAGGCACGGAGTCCGTATCCGGTCGATGGCTCACATGCCGAAGCGCAGAAGTCCACTCAAATACATTGCCGTAATAAAAAGTATCATTTGGCGCTTTGACTTGATTGGGCGTCCAAAATAAATCCGTTAGCTCTGATTGAAACAAACGAATGTGCTGAAATTCGGGCGCGATCCGGGATTCAAAATTCATTAATCGGGTCAGGAGTTGCAGGCTTCCCGTGCCTTCGGGGCGTATCCAAAGCAGAGAATCCGAGCTGGAGTGAGTAAATTGATTCTGCCCCTCACCGTCCAAAGCATCGACGACGACGGAATCGCCGGCTCGCTCCTGAACATACGAAAGGGAAAACCACAGACTATCCTCTCTCAAAGGGATTTCCGGACTCAGAAAATATCCTTCCGGAAGTCTTCTGCCAATGGTTTCAGAATTGACCAACACATCTTCAGTAGAAAATAAAAAGTCTTCCTGAAGTCGGACATAGCCGGAGGGCGTGTTTTTATAGAAGAAATTGTACACCTGGCGCTCTTCATTCATCAAGTTTTGTAAACTGGTGGCGCCCCTTCGTTCCAGAGCTTCGATGAGACTCGTTCCCATGACCGAACTGTCTGCGGCCCATTCATCGATTTGCAATGAACTGCCCATCCGTTCGGAATCGAATATCGTGAAGATAAAAACGTGGCTGTGTTGCGGAATAATACTGTCCAGGAAATAAATGGCATCGGCTCGACTTTCCGGATTGTCGGTTCGATACACAAATGCCCGGGTCGTTCGATTGTCATTGACTGAGCCGTAAAGTCCATCGCCGGAATTGGCCTGGAGAGTAAAAATAATAGTATCAATCACACAAATGCCAATGCCTTCATCTACTAAATCCCAGGCTCGGTTCACCGAGCCCACATTGACTCCATTGGCTACAAAGTTGGGCGACTGCGACGCCCCCTTGACGCGGTTTTGAATGGTAATGTTGAGAGCTTCTTCAGGCAGCTCTAAGCGATAGCGGGAGTGATTGAGGAAAAGACTGTCGCTCTCCAGCCATTGTCCTATATGACTCTGATTCCACCCCTCTTGCCCTTCCAAATGAACGAAGGAGGCTTGCTCCCACACTGTGTCTTTTACCCCGGGCGTGGGTAGGGCAGCTCTCCAATAGTACACTTTTTCCTCCTCTAGTGCCGCGCTGATCTTCCATTCCAATTCTCCACCGGATGCCGTAGTCGTGTATGATCTTAAAAAGGGACTGGAAAAACTGGCCACCGTATCCAATTCAAAAATATAGGAAGAGCTATCAGCCATAGGGTTACTGGTGTGTGCCACTAAGCGGATACTGTCGGAAGGAATGATACTGTAATTATAGGGCCAGGCTAATTCCACCCCATTGGCAAAGACAAAAAAGGGAAAGCCGGACTCACCGGTAGTCTCGAGTTGATTATTATTGCTCGCTGCCGGCGAGGGAAACTCATCAATCATTTCTTCGGGGTCGATTTGAGCAAAAAATGTATTCAACCCGCCCCAACTTTCATTGCCCACTTCCCATCGAGTGGAAATAGATTGTCGATTCCCCGGTGCGGGGATGCGTAAGCGCTGCTCCTGAATTTGTATACCTTCAGGTCCTTCTCTCCGGAAATCAATTGTAATTGAGTCGGCGATCTTTTGACCTAAATTAACGAGATCAACAGTAATAGTCAGACTGTCGGTTCCAACATTCAAGGGCTGTGGACTGACCTCAACACGCTCACCGTCAAAGGTGTAATCGGGTCCCCCGGACTTATATAGGCGGAGCGCGGGGTCTCCGTAGTACATGAACTGCTGCACGTGTCTTGGATCGCTGTCTTGTCGATGGACCAGAGCTCGCCGAAATAACTCGCCCAGGGTCTCCTCGTGGGCACTTTCACCCATCTCTGAATAAAACTTACGAGCAAATAAGTACAATCGTGTGACTTCTCCGGGACCGCTGGAGGCTATAGAACCAATAAATCCCCCGCCCTCAAAGGAACTGTATATTTCTCCTACACTCAATTCGGAAGTATTGATATTACCGCCATAACAGCCCAGCGCTAATAAAAAGGGATGCCGGGGCCGATTGTCGTATTTTGATCCAATATTTATATCAAAACCCAGACTATTCGTCGCCGAATGACCAAAAAAGGTCACTAAACTCACGCCTTCATTGATTTGATCGTAAATCTCATCCGTCACAGGGCGTTCGGTAGAGGAACTACTCCCCCTCCGAAAACTTTGCAATTCGGGATCCCAGGTCGAACCCCGCAGGCGATCCGACATAATGTCCATATACGATTCTACCAAAGGCTGAACCTCACCTCCACCCACTAAATGCATCACTTTCTTGCGCCAAAAAGAGTTTTCTACCGTCGGCAAATCCCGCTCCTGCTCCTGAGCCTGCACCTTTTCCAAATAGCTTCGTATGTCGCCGGCAGACTCTGCCGATAAGCGACCCATGGGGAAAGCAGGAGCTGACCTTCCTCTTTCCGCCAACAACAAATTATCGGAACTCGGATAGCCATAGGTGGGAACGCTAAAGCCCCGATGTTCGGCAGAAGAAAGCTGACCCGCTGCCCGAATGTACCGATACTCCCGCCCTTTCCCAATGATGAAGACCGAAGGAGCATTGGGATTGTGATCGCGCAACCAGGCCGAGAAATTTCGAATTGCCAGAGGATGACGCTGTACGCCATAGCCAAAGGCGTCATACAGTGATTCCACTTCAATAATAGCCACGGAATAGCCCCCGCCGGCCTCAGTCCTCCGATAGTCGGCATAGTCTTGTATCGCCTCACTTTCACTACCCCCGTCTAAGCGCTGGCCACATAGAATGATGTAATCGGCCGTCATCCACTCCTCCCGCTGCGGCATCACGACCAGCTCGGGCGGCGGCAAAGTATCTATGGCGCTGGACTTGATATAACTAAAATGATGCGCGCCCGGAGAATTGGACAACCACCATTCTCCCGCCAATTCAGGAGAAAACTCATATCTCACGCCCTGCTCCCGATCGTAATAAATGACTTCCTCTTCTGGCGCATTTTCAAGCGAAAGCACTACTTCGCCAGTGTCTACGCGTCCCTGTACCTTTGCTTCCGTTTCCTCAAACACCGCCGCATAGCTAAGCGTGCGAAGAGCTAAATAAAACCGATCCCGGCTTCCACTCTTTCCTTCAAAAGTGTGCGTAAAAGCATCTTCCAGTACGCCCGGTTCCAACTCTACTTCGATCTGTTCCAAACCAAAAGAAGACCTGTTTTCCCTCCACACTTCCTCGTCGTTGATGCGCCATTGAAAGTCGTGAGTATCAAAATCGCCCAAATAGCGCAAGCTCAAGCGCCCACCCATATCCGCATCGTATAGAAATTCAGGCGCGATCGTCTCCGTGAAAGACTGCGTCAATTCGGAGGAAAACCCCTCGCCTCGTTGAAATTCAGAAGAATACAGATTGGCTCCGCTCACCTTAAAATAAGGCTTGGCCCATTGTTCCTTAAAGATCCGATGCTCTTTCCGCTCGTAATATCGGCGTCGCTCAACCGGGCTTGGCGCGGTAACCCCCTCCACATTTGACCATCTCGGCGCCGTATCCTCTGATGACCAGCTCAAAAAGTAACTCGCCGTATCTGTAAACATACTATACGCCGGATTTAACACATCTTCCGCTCCGCCCTGAAATAATAACGAATCTATATCCGATCGCTGCTGATCGGCCCTAAACTCCAAAAAAAACGCCCCGTCCTCCTCATTCACGTACAAGGGCTGGCGCTCACCTTCCCGCCATAGCACCCATTCACCTGCTGAAATATCCTCCACGGGCACTCCGGCACTCCTCAGCCCTGCCTCGGTGAGTCTATAAACGCCCTCCTCACTCACGGCAATGCGGTAGTACACACCTTCCTCTTCCCACCAATCATCCCCATAGCCCGACATTTGCGCCACAGCATTACCAGCGAAGAACAACAGCACCCACCACATTACATATTTACCCATCTTATCCGCTAGATTTACAACTAATATACAGCCTTTCTCTTCACAATCGCAAGCCCTCCACACTTCAAACGCTATCTCTGCCTTTTAGTTTCTTTTTTTTGGGCGGTCCGGCGGCGAAAAAGGCCTCATCGCGCCAGGCACCACCTTTTCGCCGCCGGCGCTATGTCCGGGGCTATCGGTCCCCAAATTATTGGGGACGCCCTTCGGGCCCCAAGCCTGGGCACTGCCCTCCGTCCGACTCGGGCAGCGCCCGGCCTCCCAGCGCTACCGCATTACAGTTCGCTTTTGCGTCTCAGACTCACCGCTACGGGATAATGATCCGAAAAAGGCACCTCGCCCACCTGGTAGTGTTCGGTCTGCCAGCTGTCATCGTGAAAGATGTGATCGATGCGCAGCAGAGGCAAATTGCCCGCATAAGTAGAGCTTACTCCCAGGCCTTTTTGAACATAGCTATCCTTGAGCTTCCGATTCATTTTTTGATATACAAATGACTGAGGTCCCTCATTAAAATCTCCCGCTACAATGGTCGGGTAAGGACTCTGCTCGATGTGCTCGAGAACCTCTAATACCTGCGATCCACGGATTTGAGAAGCCTGTGTGAAACGACCTAAAATTTGCTTGGACTTCTCTATGTTCTGCCCCTTCCGAATTTCACTCTCATTCAAAAAGGGTTGAGTCATATCGCTCACTTGATTAGACTGCAAATGCACATTGTACACTCGGATTACATCCCCTTTTACGCGCTCTATGTCAGCATATATTACACCATTGACGGTATTCCCCAAATCTATGCAACCCGAATTGATAATCCGATGTCGGCTGTGAATGGAGGGGCCCCGGGCCTTACATTGATGAAAAAACGTCAAATTATCCAGACCCGCTAGTTTTAGGGATTTATTTTTGGGGTTTTCCTGGATACACATCAGATCCAAACGGAAGTAAGTCTTGATGAATTTATTCCAATCCTCTACGGCATCGCCCCAGCCGCCTGATTTCTTGAGCTTTTGAATGTCGTAATTGTGGTGAATGTTATAGCTGACAACAACCCAGTCATTTTTTTTCTGCTCGTAATAGCTGCTGTTGAACTGCAAATGGTTGTTGATCCAGGGCCAACCCACGATCAGAGTCACTGCCGACAGCAAAAAGTATTTTTTTAACCTCAGAACCCAATACAAGAG
Source organism: Saprospiraceae bacterium (assembly GCA_041685645.1). GTDB lineage: Bacteria > Bacteroidota > Bacteroidia > Chitinophagales > Saprospiraceae > JAWLFI01. The sequence continues at coordinate 16,050 of JAWLFI010000029.1, forward strand.
GAAAAGAAAATGAAAGCACATGAGATAGGGGAATACAATACCCAGAAGGGGTAAAAATGTGTGGTGAGCCGGATGAAAATACACCGAGAAATAGGAGGCGAAAGTGATCAAACTTAAGGCCCCATTGATTGCAATTATAATGAGGTGGACCAATTTCAAACTGAATTATTTTTTCGAAGCCTGATACAAAAACTCTCTTTCTTCCTCAGTTAGACTTTCATATCCATGTTGAGAAATTTTATCTAAAATCTCATCGATTTTTTCCTGCACATCGGATTGTCGGGGAGGAGAGTCATTAGATGGTTTTCCTCTCATCTCGAACACCCGGGCTGACTTTCGCTTTTGTGGGCGGTTGGAGAATAGTTGGCTTAGACTGTGCTGAAGGCGAATAACGGGTTTCCCGATTTCTGCGCCAGCTCGCAAACTATAAATGTAAAACCAGCCCATAGCAGCACCACCCAGATGCGCCACATGTCCGCCTACATTGGTGGAGCCGGCCAGGCGGAAAACATCCATTAATAAAACCGCTAAAACGATGTATTTCAGTTTGACGCTACCGATGAGGATCAAGCGCATCATGTAGTCCGGGGCAATAACCCCCGCCGCTAATACGATAGCCATGGTTGCGCCCGATGCTCCAATGGCGTAAGTCGTACCCGATACATATCCTAGCATGCTGGCGGACATGACAAATATCAGGCCACCAAATAATCCTCCATACAGGTATATGGGTAACATGTGATGATCGCCTATCAAATCTCCGACGATGCGACCAAACCAGTACAAAAACAGCATATTCCACAAGATGTGCCAAAAGCCATCGTGTACAAACATATGTGTAATCCAGGCCCAGGGATGGGTCAGATTGTGCATCCAACTATTCGATAGAGCAAAAGTGTTGCGAATATCTTCGTAGAGTCCGGGCGCCGTTCCATGCAGAAATACATACAACAAGTTGAGCGCGATATAGACAAAAAGGTTAATGAAAATCAAGCGGGTGATGGTATTTCCCTTTTGAAACTCGGTGCGCACATCCTGTATAATCGATTGAAACATGATTCTTATTTATTCTAGAACATCAAAGCTAGGCCGAAAAGTTTTCAGGAATACAGATTTCCGTCACTTTTCCAATAAACCAGAGTGAGAAAACCAAAAAGAGCACCTCCCACATGAGCAAAGTGAGCAATTCCCGATCCTATATTCGCCACGCCCAAAAATAGCTCAATAGCACCAAAAATAAGCACAAAATATTTAGCCTTCATAGGAATAGGAGGAATGAGCAACATAATTCGGGATTCGGGAAACATATATCCAAATCCTGCCAATAAACCAAAAACGGCTCCACTGGCACCTAGCATGGGAATATTTTCTGAATATCCCGGTTCGCCTAAATAATTTAACTCAATGAATTTTACCAATAAGTACAGTGCCAATGCGCCCAGACCACTGATAAAGTAAAACTTCAAAAATTTTACGCGACCCCAGACGGATTCTAAGGCACTGCCAAACATGTATAAAGCGAACATATTGAAGAACAAATGCCCGATGCTGGCATGCATAAACATATGAGTGATAATCTGATAAGGTCTAAAGAAGGGAGATTCGGGATAAAACATAGCTAAACTCAATCGCTTCCAGTCCCCCAGATTAAAATTGTCCCCCATCACCAGAGAGGCATAATCATCCGGCCCCTGACCCAACAAGAATATAGTCCCAAAATACATGACGATATTGATGAGAATTAAGTGCTTGACAGTTTCCGTTATTCTTAGCATCTATTGTTTCTTACTGAATTTCTTTTGTAAATCCTTCAAGCTGTAAGTGATAAAGCAGGGTCTGCCGGCAGGAGAAAACGCAGGCTCTTTACAGGCAAATAACTGAGCGATGAGATGATCGATCTCTTCTGCCTGTAATTCTTTCCCCTTTTTTATACTCGAAGTTCTGGCCAACATTTGGGCAACATTTTTATCGATAGATAGTTGGCTGTCCCTATCATTTTTGTAGTCGTCCAATAACTGGAGTAAGATTTGCTCTCCGTCGGAATTGAGCAGCCCCAGAGAAGGCATTCCCTGTAATATGAATGTGTTATTTCCAAAAGGTTGAATATCAAAGCCCAGCGATTGTAATGTAGGAATCATTTCCTCGAAAAGTTCCGAGTCTGCAGCGGAGAACTCTACGGTATTGGGATAGAGTTGGGTTTGAGTGTGCACCTGTTTTTGCTCTAATATGCTGAGGTATTTTTCATACAGAATCCGCTCGTGAGCTAAGGACTGATCGATAATGAGAAATCCCGACCGAATGGGAGTAATGAGATAGGATTGGTGAATTTGATACGGGGCTGATGTCGTGGGCCCGGAAAATAATCGCTCTTCCTCTCCTTCTTCGGGCTGAATCTTGCTGCCGAGAATGAGATCAGCCTCTTTTTTGCCACTGCCTTCTTCAGTGGATCTTAGACCACTGAGAAAACCCGCCCAGTCATCAGCACCGGAGGCTGAAGGCTGAGCTCCTCCCCACTGACCCGGTGTTCCGCCGGATTTCATGTTGTTCGAAGATTCAAAAAATCTGGTGTCGGATTCGAAATCCAGGCTTGGAGTAACTTGAAACTTGCCCAGGGCATGCCGAACGGCAACTCTCAGATAGTTGTACAGGGCACGCTGGTCTTCAAACTTCACTTCTTGTTTAGTGGGATGCACATTGACGTCAATGTGTGCCGGATCCATTTCAAAAAAGATGGCATATACCGGCTTGTGATCTTTGGGAATGAGCCCTTCAAAGGCCGAGTTGAGTGCATGGTATAAATATCCACTCTTAAAAAATCGCCGATTGACAAAAAAGTATTGTTCCCCCGCCCTTTTTCGACTTTTTTCCGGTTTCCCAACAAAGCCTTTGATGGAGACTTTATTCGTAGATTCTTCTACCGGAAGCAGGTACTCCGACCACTGTTTACCCAAAACGCCCACAATGCGGGGCTTGAGTCCCTGAGCGGGGAGTTGGAATACGGGTTTTTCGTTGTGTGTAAAGCTGAAACCGACCTCCGGATAGGCCATGGCCACTCGTCGAAACTCTTCCTGAATGTGTTTGAGTTCTACGGGGTCACTTTTGAGAAATTTCCGCCGGGCCGGCACATTGAAAAATAAGTTTTTGACGGTAATACTGGTACCGGGATTGAGCGCACATTCGCCCTGAGTGATGAGCTCTGAGCCCTCCATGACGAGATGTGTAGCGGCATCTTGTTCTCGCGTCCTCGTTTTGAGTTCCACCTGAGCCACTGCAGCAATAGAAGCCAGAGCCTCTCCCCTGAAGCCCATGGTGCGAATTTCAAATAAATCGTCTGAGCTGCGAATTTTGGATGTGGCGTGACGCTCGAAACACAGTCGGGCATCTTCGGG
>JAWLFI010000189.1:0-4751 GCA_041685645.1 Saprospiraceae bacterium
ACCGCCTACGCTGCTATGCAGCTTCGTCGGTCGAAGGCCGCAAGCGTGAGGTGCCCGGAGGGCGCACCGCCGCAGGGGGTGCGGTGCGAAGTAGAGGCGTAAAATTTTACGCCTCACGAGTACGGAACTCCGGAGGGGACCGACCCCGAGTCAGCCTCTGGCAGACGAGGGGGCACGCCCAAAAAAGAATACCAATCCATTAAAACCCAATGCGAGCCCCATCAAAGTCAAACTGATCCAAACTCTTGATTGCTTTTTCGATGTCGGGCCAGGTGAGCGATTTATTTTGATTGGTGGGTGATTTGGAGCGGCGAATCGCCCTAAATTTAATGGCTTGATTCATCAAGCTACGCACCATGCGGGCATTGCCAAAATATTGGTCCCTCTGCTGATATGCGAGGTAAAAGTATTCTTTAAGTTTCAGATCTGCCTCCTGAGTCATAGAGAGCTGTTCTAGATAGAGTATCTTTTCAACAATTTCGCGGAGTTCTTCCGGCTTGTAATCCTCGAAGAAAAGCGTCTTGTCAAAACGGGACTTTAGCCCGGGATTGACCTGTAAAAAGCTTTTCATTTTATTGGGGTATCCCGCAACGAAAACGAAAAATTGACCCCGTTGATCTTCCATCCGCTTCAACAAAGTTTCGATGACTTCGCCTCCGTAATCCCCACCTGAATTGCTTGAAGAGTGGAGACCGTAGGCTTCATCGATAAATAATACACCGCCCTGCGCCTCTTCGATTTTTTCATTAGTTTTGATCGCTGACTGGCCAATGTAGCCCGCCACTAGACCGTGGCGATCAGTCTCTACTAAATGACCGCGTTCCAAAATACCCAAACCTCGATATATTTTGGCCAAAATGCGGGCTACTGTATTTTTACCCGTTCCCGGGTTTCCCACAAAGACCGTATGTAAATTGAATTTGCTCAAAACGGGAATTCCGATGGAGTGATGGTACCGCACCAACTGAACCAAATCTTCAATTTCGCCTTTTACGCGCTGCAAGCCCACCAATTCGTTGAGTTCCTGCAGGGATTCTTCCAATAACTCTTCATCTGGAGGAATCCTCGCTATATTCGTTCTGCTGTCTTGTTCAATATTTTGAACATCAAGGGATTCTATAGTGGAAATAAAGTCATTATCTTTCTGATCAACATTTTCCTCAGCCATTACTCGTAATCCCAACTGAATTTTTGCTTTTTCAATGAGCTGCTCCACGAATCGCGCATTACCGAAGCTATAATCTCTCGTTCGGTATTCGCCTAAAATCTTCTTTTCAATCAATTGTCGGGAGTGCTCAGTTAATTTCACCTCCATTTTTTGAGAGAGTTGAAGAGCGATCTCATTGAGTTCCTGAGGAAGGTAATCGGGGAAGTGAAACACTTGCTTGAAACGAGATCGAAATCCTGGATTAGAGGATAAAAAGTATTCCATTTCTTTGGGGTAACCGGCAACGACGACGGCAAAATCCGCATCCGGTTGGGTCATTTCTTTAACCAGTATCTCTATGACTTCCCGACCGAAATCCTTGGTATCATCATTAATTCGGGCGAGTGCATAGGCTTCGTCGATAAACAAAACGCCACCGGAAGCTTCTTCAATGGCTTCTCTTACTTTAGGAGCGGTTTGTCCAATGTACTCCCCGACCAAATCCGCGCGATCCACCTCAACCACATGTCCTTTGCTGAGGAAGCCCATTTTCCTGTAAATCTTCCCCATCATTTTTGCGACCGTCGTTTTTCCGGTACCGGGCTTGCCTAAAAAGGCGCTGTGTAGAGTCATATTGCTCTTTTCAGCAAAACCCCGGGCAGAGCGCAGTTTTAAAAATTGTAAGTATTGAGCGTGTTCCCTGACCTTTCTCTTGATATCCTCCAGGCCCACCATGGCATCCAGCCGGCCCATAACCTGAGCGAGACTCTCCATGTCATCTTCCTGAGGTTCAAAGGCCACGGGCACTTCACCTTCTGGTGTGTAGATTCGATTAAATCCCTCGACAAAATCTGTACCCATCTCAAAAGGCACGACGGCTAATACCTGATCCATAAACACCAATTCCAAAGAGTACACTCCTTTTCGCCAGGAGCCGGGTTCCTGACTGCCCCAACCAACGACAAATTGGATGGATTCATCTCTTTTCCAGACTTTTTTTAAGCGTACAACCTCTCCCTTGAGTTCTCTTGAGGCCGTGAAAATCTTGACGAATAGTTCGCAATGCCACAAATGGCTGCTGTGAATATTCTCGACTTCTATTTCGGCATATAGGTAGCGTGTCTTATCCGCTGAAAATATGCGTTGGTACTTTCTGTCTTCTTCTGCAATATCGTCGTAGGGGCCTTCGAAGAGCTTTACGGAGGACAACTCGACAAAGGGATTCCCCAAAAAATCATCTACTTTCCCTCCATCTTCAACAAAAAAGAACTTTTTACCAACTTCTTCCCCATTGATAATCGCCTTCCAGAAATACACTCCTTTGCGCCAGAGTGTTTTTTTATGGCTGCCCCAGCCCTCCCGAATGTAAACCGTTCTATCCTTCGGTGAAATTCTCTCAGAATGATTTATGCGACAAAACTCTTGTTCTCGTTTGCCTTTTTGACGATAGCAGACCAACTCGACATCTGCATGCCAGTAGGTCGTATCGACCCATTCATTGCGAAGAGATAGCTCGGCAAAAATAAAGGCAGTATTTTGACAATCGAACACTTGTCGATATTTTTTTCGGTTGCCCATCAGCCACTCTGTGGAATTATAGGTTTTTAGCTCTAAAAACTTGAAGGTTTCAGGGCTTGGACTTGGATTATTATCTTTAGGTTGTTGTTCCATACGTTGGCATCTTCAATGGCAAAGATAAGCATCATTATTTGAGCTCGATAAGATTATAACAAACGATGGCTCTTTCTCTTTGAGTGAAAGGGGAAAGTGTAAACAATTTTGTATTTCTTGTGAAGGAATACAGATACTTCAAACATATGTAGCCATGTATTTCGTACATTTGAAGTAGAATTTTTATCACGTTTAATTCCTGATCAATGACAAAAAATGTCCTCCATCGTTTGGCTGAAGTTCGACACTTTGTTTTGGATGTTGACGGTGTATTAACCGACAGCAATCTACTATTAACGGAAAAGGGTGAGCTTTTGCGGACAATGAATACGCGTGATGGTTATGCATTGAAAGCAGCCTTAAAGCAACAGTTTTCAATTTTGATTATTACTGGTGGAGAATCCGATGGAGTTCGGAAGAGGTTATCCCGTCTTGGCGTATCGAATATACACACGGGCATCGATGACAAGCTGACGGTATTTCGGGAAATAGCACAGACCAATAATTGGGATCTAAAGCAGGTGTTATACATGGGAGATGACTTGCCTGATTTAGAGATAATGAAAGAAGTCGGCCTCCCTTGTTGTCCAGCAGATGCGGCGGAGGAGATTAAAGATTTAGCAGTATATACCAGCCCTCACGCCGGTGGCAGGGGCTGTGTTAGGGATATCATAGAAAAGGTGCTTAAGATTCAAGGAAAATGGGGATTATAAGATATGGCCGGATTTGATATTATATGGCGTTTAGTGCGCTTTCCCAATTTGTTACTTATTGCACTCACCCAGGGATTGGTGTGGTTTTCACTTTTGCGCCCGGCGATTGTAGAGTTGAACTTTACACCCTATCTAGATACATTTCATTTTCTTCTCTTAGTGTTATGTACAGTTTGTATTGCAGCTGGGGGAAATGCTGTCAACGACCTTTACGATTTGAAAGTCGACCAAATTAATAAGCCCAACAAACAAATTGTAGGGAAATGGATTAGCGTTGAAGATACCTACCGAATTTATGTTATTCTCGTTCTTTTTGGAGCCTTGATTGCAGGCTATTTGAGTTACGAATTAGGTCGTCTAAGTTTATTTATCTCGTATCCTTTTGTAGTGTTTTTTTTGTGGGCATATTCAAAATGGTTTAAAAGACTGCCTTTTACGGGAAATATCATGGTTTCTATTTTTGTTGCTTCGGTTCCGGTGGTTCTGCTTGTTCCGGAATGGAAAAACATACTGCGACCCGAGTTATTCTACTCTCTGGAGCACAAACTGATATGGAGCTTTTCCTTTTTTTGTTTTGGGGTCAATATCCTAAGGGAGTACGTTAAGGATATAGAAGCAGTTCAGGGAGATAAAGAAGCAGGAGCTGTGACCCTTCCGGTTGTCATCGGTCCCCGACGGGCCAAAATCTACGCTATTTTATTTGCATTTATCCTTCTGGCAGGCTTTATTGCCTGGGGTAGTTTAATTGTAGATCAAGTCAGTTTGTTTAATTTTTTGTACTTCTGTATTTGTCTTAGTGGATCCTTGATTGTTATTATATATCTCTTGTGGAATGCGAATATCAAGACCCATTTTCACAGGGTCAATCAATGGATCAAATTCCTGATCCTTTTGGGATTACTCTACATTTTATTATTCTAAGAGATTCAAAATAAAGAAACAGATGAAATTTATATTGGCCTCGGCCAGCCCTCGAAGAAAATATTTATTAGAAGAGACTGACTACTCATTTGATATTCATCCCTTACATATTGATGAAACATTCCATGATGATTTACCCAATCATAAAGTAGCCCTGTTCCTCGCGAGGAAGAAAGGAAAGGCTGCTCTCGAGAAATTTGGTAAAGATCCGCTTATCTTAACTGCTGACAGTGTAGTACTTATCGACAATCAGGTATTGGGTAAACCGGGGAACTATGAATCCTCCATGGCTATGTTAC
>JAWLFI010000190.1:0-4698 GCA_041685645.1 Saprospiraceae bacterium
TCTTTCAATTTGTCCTCCAGATCTTCCATCAAGGAGTGCTGGTAGCGATAGCGCGCGGCCTTACAAAGTCGAATTCCATCTATAATAGAAGCGTGGTTCAAAGCATCGGAAATAATGGCATCTTCCTTGCCCAATAAAGGCTCAAACAAACCACCGTTCGCATCAAAAGCAGCGGCATACAGAATGCAATCCTCCATACCCAGAAAGTCAGCTGTTTTTCTCTCCAATTCTTTATGTATGTCCTGCGTACCACAGATAAATCGGACGCTGGACATTCCAAACCCATGAGTGTCAATAGCCCGTTTAGCGGCTTGTATGACATCGGGATGAGAAGACAATCCCAGATAGTTATTGGCACAAAAATTCAATACTTCAGGTGTGGAATCCGTTTCAATTTCGGCAGACTGGGGCGTCGTTATGATGCGCTCCTCTTTGTAGAGTCCTGCCTCCTTAATTTCTTGAATTTCTTTTCGTAAAGCCGGTCTGACATTTTTAAACATGTTGAGTCTTGTTTGATTCAATAATAGATTGAAGGTTGAATATCATGTCCTTAGCCATTTCGTCTAATTGAAAGCCTGGCTTCCAATTCCAATCTTCCCGGGCTAAGTGATCATCTATAGTTTTAGGCCATGCCTCTGCGATTTTCTGCCGCTCGTCAGGTGCATAGGAAATCTCAAAGTTAGGAATATACTTTTGAATGGCGGAATATAATTCGGCCGGTGAAAAGGACATACCCTGCAGGTTGTAAGATGTCCTTACGGTTAAAGCATCAGCCGGGGCTTCCATCAGCTCCAATGTCGCTCGAATCGCATCTTCCATATATATCATGGGTAGGGTAGTGTCTTCACTCAAAAAACAGGAAAAGGACTCTCCTTTAACGGCAGAATGAAAAATATCTACTGCGTAATCTGTCGTTCCTCCTCCGGGTAATGACTGATAACCAATCACGCCCGGATAGCGCAAGGACCTCACATCAACTCCATAGCGATCCCAATAATACTTTGACCACAATTCGCCGGTCACTTTTGTGATTCCATAAACGGTTCGGGGAATCAACACGTCGTTTTGACGGGCTACCTCGCGGTCTATGCCTTCACCAAAAACGGCTATGGAACTCGGACAAAATACTTTGTCAATTTTAGTGCTGCGCGAAACCTCAAGGACGTTCAATAATCCCTGTATGTTGACGTGATTCGTAAACATCGGATTGCTCTCGCCTGTGGCCGACAAAATCGCAGCTAAATGATAAATCTGAGTGATTTTCTCTTTTTCTATGAGTTCTGCTAACTTCTCCTTATTCGTGACATCCAGATTATAAAAAGCATAAGGTGAGTCGATGGGGTTGATATCAGAAACTATGATTTGGGAAGTTGAATAGACTTGGTCAAGTGCATGAGTTAGCACTCCTCCTAATTGGCCACCCGCCCCCGTAATGAGAATTTTTTCTTGTCGCATGCTTGTGTGTTTAAATTTTTATTGCTGCCCAATCTTTGATAAAGGCACTCTTTCGTTCAGCAAAATCAACCTGACTCATGAGTGTCTGCTCTCCGTTGGTCAATAACAAATAAGGAGCTTGTACCTCTAGATTATACGTGCCGACTTGTTGCATGACTGCTTCACTTAGGGGAACATCCCAGGATTTACATTCTGCCAATAATGCAGCTTTTCCCTCGCGATCATATACTACCAAATCTAATCGTTTTTTCATTCTATTGGAAAAAATCTGTTGTTCGGACTTCATGCGTTCCGGACTCACCCCGAATGCCTCTGACAAAAACAAAATCAAAGATTGTCGAACAATCTCCTCTGGTTCTATTTCCAGCCAACGACGACGAGTGGGGTCCCATACTTTGCCGCCCTGAACTCGGATTTTATCGGCGTAGGTTCTCAATGGGAGTGTGAGATAAGGTAAATTACTCAAGCCTTTCACCATTTTTATATCTATACTCTAACACAACTTCTTCCTTATCGTTGAAGTATTGGTGAACACCGTGTTTTTCTCCATTTTTATACTCCATCTTTTGTTGAAGTGTTCCATAATTATCCTTATCCTCAAAGTATAGCAGGACTTCACCGTCCAGATTGCCCTCTACATAGTTAGCTTTCTTTAATGGATAACCAAATTTGTACTCTTCATATTCTCCATGAAGCTGTCCATTAGAATATTTTGCAGCCAGCGTCATGTTTCCATTGAGTGAAAACTCCCGTTTTATTCCGTGTAATTCCCCCTGATAGAAATGCTCTACGCGTTCAATTTTTCGCCGATCGGAATAGTAGGTGATCCAAACTCCATCCTTCTGCCCGTTTCTCAGAAAGCCTTCAACCTGAGTCTTACCGTCATTTTCAAGGAATGCGTATTCCAAATCAGACCCCATCGTTTGAGTTTCGTAATTTTTTGGCAGTACAAAACCAGTCGAACTGGAATCGGTGGAGGATGGGGACGCCTCCTTCGTCTCACAACTCATGGATGAAAAACAAAGGACCCCGACAATCAAAAAGCCCAGAAAATTTCTCATATTTTTGACTCGAAAATAAGAAAATCATGGGAAAGATTACAAATAAGGAGATTGCAGATCAATTTAAGTTGCTCGGAGAGCTCATGGAACTGCACGGCGAGAATAAGTTTAAGGTGAGATCCTACTTGTCAGCCTATCAAAAACTTCGGAAACTCGACGCGCCCCTCGCGGATTTCGAAAGAGAAGAACTGCTGGAATTAGAGGGAGTGGGAAAGGCGATCGCCGATAAAATTTATCGCCTTAGTCACGAAGGAACTTTTCCTCAATTGGAAGAGTATGTGGACAAAACCCCTGTCGGTGTGATCGATTTGTTATCTATTCGCGGTTTAGGTCCTAAGAAAATCCGCCAATTCTGGCAAGAACTCAACATCGAAAGTCCCGGTGAATTACTCTATGCATGCAAGGAGAATCGCCTGGTTCCGCTCAAGGGTATGGGGCAAAAGACTCAGGACAAAATAGAGGCTCAACTGGAATTCCACCTACAGTCTGCAGAGTGGATTCGCATAGATCAGGCTAGCGCAACGGCTCAAAATCTGCTTGAGAGGTGGCCGGGCAGGGGACGCAAAGTGATCACGGGAGACCTGCGGCGCAATATGCCCGTAATGAAAGCAGTGGATATTTTGGCTGAGAATGAGCCTGAAATCATGAAGGCCAATGCCTGGGAAGACCTCTCGGACAAAATCGAAGAAACTGAGGAGGGAATTACCTTCCGCTTTGAGGGCGTTTTGTTCCGAATTATATTTTCCAGTGATGAAAATTGGTCACAACAGCTATTGCTTTCGACAAAAGGAGAGCTCCTCGATTCCACGACTAGCGCCAACACTGAAGAAGAATTTTTCACCCAAAAAGGCTGGCCCATAATTCCTCCTGAGTTAAGGGATCATCCCAATATTGAGCAATGGCTATCAAAATACCATCCCGATGATTTAGTGGAGCGCAAAGACATTCAAGGTATGGTGCACCTACACACGGACTGGAGCGATGGAGGAGCCAGTCTCGAAGACATGGTCCAGGCTGCCAAGGACCGGGGCTTTTCATATATAACTATCACCGATCACTCTGCCGCCGCTTTTTATGCGAATGGATTATCTGCGGAACGCTTGCGTCATCAGCGTCAGGCCATTGACGACCTCGAAATTGAAGGCATTCGAGTTTTTGCGGGTTGCGAAGTAGATATTATGCCCTCAGGAATTATGGACCTGGATGACGACATTCTTTCCGAACTCGATATCGTCATTGCATCCGTTCATTCCCAATTGCGCATGGATGAAAAGAAGGCAACCGAAAGACTGCTTCGAGCCATTGCTCACCCTCACGTTCATATGCTGGGTCATCCCACGGGCCGCCTGATATTATCGCGTCCGGGCTATCCGATCGACCATCGTCAAATTATCGATGCTTGTGCAGAACATCAAGTGACTATTGAAATTAACGCCAACCCTCTCCGTTTAGATCTGGATTGGAAATGGATTCCCTATGCCATGCAGCAAGGTGTTATGATCTCGATCAACCCCGATGCTCACTCCAAATCCAATATGGATCTCTTAGAATACGGACTTCGAGTCGCTCGAAAAGGTGGCCTGGTTAAATCTATGTGCATCAATGCATTAGATGCAGATGGGTTTTACCAACATTTGCATAGAAAGGACAAGGGCTAGATATTTCCATTTCTTTTGTTTATATCTTATTGGGGCGTGCCCCCTCGTCAGCCGGTGGCAGACTCGGGGTCGGGCTATCCGCTCGTAGTCAGGACCTCATGCGCTGGCATCCGTAAAGGGCTGTGTAGGGCTTCCATTCGGTCGCCTCCTCGCCCTACGGCTGCTCACACCGCCTGAGGCCCTGCCTGCCGCTACTATCCCTCACGCGCTGCTCTCGGACTTCCCGGAGCCCGCATTCTGGACGCCACAAGATAAAATACGATCCCCATCCCTTGGCCGCTGGAGTACTTAGTGCGCAGGCGAGCCCGGGCTACGCCCCGGGATCCTTGACAATAACAAAGCGTATTTTGACGAACAGATTCTGGATCAAGTCCGGAATGAGGAAAAAACAAAACATCCTCATCCCGGGCTACGCCCCGGGATCCTTTACAGCCAGCACGTTATAATTGACAGGGATTGCGGGTCGTAGCCCGCAATGAGGAATGTTTTTGTTAGTTATTGGTTTGTGAACCACAAGCCAAACG
>JAWLFI010000191.1:0-4689 GCA_041685645.1 Saprospiraceae bacterium
GACAGGCGACATATATTTCAACAGCTCTGGAAATCCCGCTCTCGCAACAGGAGGAACAGGAGACGTCCTCACCGGCATCATTTTGTCTCTGCTCACCCAAGGATATCAGCCCCTAAATGCTGCTCGCTTAGGCGTTTTCCTCCATGGATCCGCAGCAGATCTCGCCCTCCGAGACTCCAGTCACGAAGCCGTCATCGCCAGAGATGTCATCGAATATTTAGGACCTGCATTTCGACAATTAAAATTAATGTAATAATAATTTGGGCGGTCCGCCCTCATCCGCGCCCTCCCTCAATGCGCCCGCCATTCCAGCGGATTCGGGCGGCGCTACGGTCGCGACCCGGTCCCCAAAAATTGGGGACGGCTTACGCCTCGCTCCCATCGCTACCGCAACTATTGCCAAACCATACTACTCTTATTTTGACTGAGCGGCTAAGTCCTCCTCCCACTTAACCGTGCAGAAAACCCTAGTGTCATTACCACTAAATCCGTTACAGACCAAGCCTTGACCTTTTTGCTCATATCTGCGTTGCTTCTCAGTCGCGCCTTGATCTGAACAAAAATCTGCGGCGACTTTTCTATACCTATTTAGTGGTAATGCCCCTGGTATTCCCGCCCATCAGCAAGTTTAATGCCGCTCATATGGGTGATATATATAATTTTTAGCATCTTTATAAAAATCTCAAGCAATATGAAACTAATTGTTTTCACAGGATCAGGCATTTCTGCGGAGAGTGGTATCTCCACCTTTAGGGATTCCGGTGGACTTTGGCATCAATACGAGATATCAGAAGTGGCCACTCCGGAAGCATGGAAGGAGAATCCGGAGAAGGTCCTTGACTTTTACAATCAGAGAAGGCGTCAACTGCTCAATTGCACGCCCAATCTGGGGCATTTCCACCTCGTAAAAGCCGAAAAAGACTTTGATGTGCAAATTATCACTCAAAATATAGATGATCTGCATGAGAGAGCCGGAAGCTCTGAGGTTCTGCACCTCCACGGGGAACTCCTCAAAGCCCAAAGTTCAAAATATCCGGAACTCGTCTATCCCTGGATAAAAGATATCCACATTGGAGATACCTGCGACAATGACACACAATTGCGGCCGCATGTTGTTTGGTTTGGAGAAGCCGTACCTAATATTACGGTGGCGGCACCTCTGATCAAAGACGCTGATGCCATGCTCATTGTCGGCACTTCGCTGCAAGTATACCCCGCTGCAGGACTTTTAGAACTCCTGCCAGAAGACAAACCGGTAGCCTATGTAGATCCCAAACCCCAAATTTCCTACGAGCTGGGATTGCGATCCTATAAGAAAATAATAAGTGACTCGGCATCGAAAGGCATCCCCGAAGCACTCAACTGGCTGAAGGAGAACTTTGAAAATGGACCAGGGAAAGCTTAAAGTGGAAAGGTTGACCCAATACTAAATAGAGTTGACCGTTGATCCGGAATCAGTACGTCGATTACAGTTGCATAGAGTTAAGGATTCCGGGTCGGCGCCCGGAATGAAGATACTTTTTTTGTTTTTTAAGAGAATTTGGAAAAGATCAATACAGAAAAATACACGCCCTACCGCTAAAGCGCCACACGGTCCGCGGTCCATACATTAGCTGCGCTTCAGCGGCACCCTTGATAACGTAGAGAAGGCGGGTATCGAAGATTCTACGGATTTGAATTACTGGTGCCTATGTCCAACAAAACGGCTAAGAGACAATCGAAAACGATAGTAAACAACATCTCCGCGCGCTTCGGGTTAGGGATAGTAGGTGGCGCGGCGGAAGGCCGCGCGCCCGAAATCATGCTACAGCATGATGAAGGGCCGAGCCTGCGAAGCACCGCATAGCCCGCCCCCTCCGCCGGCCGGCGGAGGGGGAACCCCCAAAACCAAATAAAAAAAAGACCCCACGAAATCAATCGCAGGGTCATGAAAGTCAACCGACTTTACCTATTTCAGGGAAGAAATAATTCTTTAGGCACCGCACATCAGGCAGTCATCGTCCATATTACAGGCATCACCCTCGGATGCTGAGAGCGTGATGTCCGTGGCGTCCATTTTTACTTTCTTTTGATCAAATTTCTTCTGATGCTTGTCGCCGAGCGTAAACTTGATGGGATCTACTGCCGCTTTGGTTCGCAAGTAATACATTCCCGTTTTCAAGCCCGCTTTCCAACCGTAAAAATGCATGCTGGAGAGCTTTCCGAAAGTCGGATTTTCCATGAATAAATTGAGACTTTGACTCTGGCATATGTATGCTCCACGGTCTGCTGACATATCGATAATGACCTTTTGACTCATCTCCCAAACGGTCTTATACAACTCCTTGACTTCCTGCGGAATACCCTCTATGTGTTGAATCGATCCATTAGCCGCCATAATTTCCTGCTTCACTTCATCATCCCACATGTCCAGGGCGATCAAATCCTTGAGCAAATGCTTATTGACGATCACGTACTCACCCGATAAGGTGCGCCGAGTATAAATATTGGAAGTGTAGGGCTCGATGCATTCGTTATTCCCCAGGATTTGACTGGTCGATGCAGTGGGCATGGGGGCCAGTAATAAACTATTGCGCAATCCATGGGTCTGAATGCGTTCCTTAAGCTCTGCCCAGTTCCAGCGATCGCTCGGCTCGACACCCCAAAGGTCAAACTGCAACTTCCCTTTACTCGCAGGGGATCCCTCAAAGGTGGAATAGCTCCCCTCCTTTTCGGCTATCGCATTGGATTCGGTCAATGCGGCAAAATACATGGTTTCAAAAATATCGCGATTGAGTTTTTTCGCTTCGGGACTGTCAAAGGCATACCGCATGAGAATAAAGGCATCTGCCAGTCCCTGGACGCCGATGCCAATGGGGCGGTGTCTCATATTGGAGTTTTCCGCCTCCGGAATGGGGTAGTAATTGATGTCTATGATCTTATTGAGATTGCGGGTGACCACGCGGGTGATATCGTAGAGTTTCCGGTGATCGAAACTACCATCTTCACCGACGAATTTAGGTAGAGAGATAGAAGCTAAATTGCACACGGCAACTTCATCCGGCGCAGTGTACTCTATGATTTCTGTGCATAAGTTACTGGATCTAATTGTTCCCAGATTCGACTGATTGGACTTTTTATTTGCTGCGTCTTTGTATAGAATGTAGGGCGTTCCGGTCTCGATCTGAGACTCGAGAATTTCAAACCACAGTTCCTGGGCTTTCACTTCTTTTCGCGCTCTTCCCTCCTGCTCGTATTTGTGATACAGGGCCTCAAATTCACCGCCGTGACAATCGTAGAGTCCGGGTGCCTCGGCCGGGCAGAATAAACTCCACTTTTCGTCATTCTGCACTCGCTCCATGAATAGGTCTGGAATCCACATGGCGTAGAAGAGGTCCCGGGCCCTCATTTCTTCTTTTCCGTGATTCTTTTTCAATTCCAGAAAATCATAGACATCGGCATGCCAGGGTTCCAAATACATGGCAAAAGCGCCCTTTCGCTTGCCGCCCCCTTGATCTACATAGCGTGCGGTGTCATTATAAACTCTCAACATGGGTACGATGCCATTGGACTGGCCACCCGTACCTTTGATGTAGGATCCTTTTGCCCGGATATTGTGAATGCTCAAGCCAATGCCGCCGGCCGATTGAGAAATTTTCGCGCAACGAGAAAGCGTATCGAATATCCCCGTAATGCTATCGTCTGTCATGCTGAGTAGAAAACAGCTGGATAGCTGAGGTTTCGGGGTTCCGGCATTGAATAATGTCGGGGTGGCGTGAATGAACCACTTTTGTGAAATCAAATCATAGGTTTCAATCACCGAGTCAATATCGTCTCCGTGAATCCCCACCGCTGTCCTCATAATCATGTGCTGTGGACGCTCTACAATTTTTCCGTCAATTTTCAATAAATAAGACTTTTCCAGGGTTTTGAACCCAAAATAGTCAAAGGTTTCATCGCGAGAATAGACGATGGTGGAATTGATTTTATCCTTGTGTTTTCGTATAACCTCTATGGTTTCGTCACTGATGAGCCCCGCATCCAATCCCGTTTTGGGATCGACATAGGCATAGAGTTTTTCCATGGTTTTGGAAAAGGACTTATCAGTATTCTTGTGGAGATTACTGATGGAAATCCGAGCGGCCAATAAGGCATAATCGGGATGCACTGTTGCCATATTTGCCGCCGTCTCCGCCGCTAAGTTGTCTAAATCGCTGGTAGATACTCCGTCGTACAAGCCCTGAATGACTCGTTTGGCTATTTCCAGTGGTTGCACGTGTTTTTGATTGAGTCCGTAGCACAACTTTTTGACTCTTGCTGTGATTTTATCGAAGCTTACGTCTTCTCTTTTTCCATTTCGCTTGATTACTTGCATGCTTATATTTTTAAGTTCTTTAATTTTTTATCCTAAGTCCTTCGGGCTAGAAATCTTCATCCGTAGAAAAGATTTTATCCTTCTGATCATTTCCGATTCCCGCTTTTTTGTAATCTCCCACTCGTTTTTCGAAGAAATTGGTTTTTCCCTGTAGTGAGATGAGGTCCATCCATGGAAATGGGTTTTCTACTTCGAAGAGCTTCTTGCAATTCAAGCTAATGAGCAGGCGGTCTGCTACAAATTCGATGTACTGACACATTAAGTCAGCATTCATGCCGATCAAATTCACTGGTAAAGCGTCGGAGACAAATTCCTTCTCAATTTCGACGGCATCT
>JAWLFI010000030.1:0-19013 GCA_041685645.1 Saprospiraceae bacterium
GACCAGTCGCGAGGATGGAGAGTTTGTTTTTCGCGATGATTTTGATCGATTTATTACTTATCGATTTTCCGTGGGTTTTGCCTTTTAATTCAAAAAAAATTACAGATCTGCTCCCCGCTCGATGGGCATAGAAAAAGTACTACTGCATGAAAGTTGCCCAAAAGCTAATCGGGTTCGCAGTCGTTGCGATTCTTCTGGGATTGATCCTCTGGGCATACTATTACAATAAAGGCGCTGCCTCGGAGATCCGATTGGGAGATGTCGCTCCATCACTGCCCGTAACCCAAACCTTGCTTGATGAAAATAAGTCCGGAAATCGGCCCTACGTACTCGTCAAATTTTGGGGCAGTTGGTGTGCTCCCTGCCGCCAATCTCATCCGCAATGGATCGCCTTGTATGAAAAATACCGGGAGAAAGATGAGCGTAAGGTCCGGGAATTTGAAATTGTGAGCATTGCTTTGGAATCGGATAGTACTGCCTGGCGCCGAGCCATAGAAAAGGACGAACTTCCATGGCTTGGACAGCTCATGCAGGCAAGAGCATTAGATGCTGCCTGGGCCGGCAAATATGGTATTGCGTCGGTTCCGGCCAACTTCCTGATCAATCCTCAGTCTCAGGTCGTGGGTCGCAATATGAGCCCCGGGGAAGTCGATCGCTTCTTATCTCGACAACTGACAAAATAAAGGAAAAATGGGTTTTCTCCTGTCAAATTGACCGTTTTCTACCAATGGCAAAGAAATTGCACTGACTATGACTATGAATATGTTAACGAAAAACTATGGGAAGAGATACCAATAAAGATGAATCCAATGAACGAGTCCTGGATCCGGAAGAGCAAAAGAGAGCTGAAGCAATGGCTGAAGAGGAGGTCGGGAAAAAAGTAGATGAGGAATCATCGGCAGATGAGTCGGCCGGGATTTCACAAGAGAAATACGACGAGCTCAATGAAAAGTATATGCGCTTAGTCGCGGAGTTCGAAAACTACAAAAAGCGAACCGTGCGCGAGCGGGTCGAATTGATTCAGACCGCCGCGCGGGATACCATCGCCGATTTGCTGCCCATTTTAGATGATTTTGATCGGGCGAAAAAACTGGCCGATGACGAAAGTTCCGACGAGAGCTTCTCTGAAGGAGTTGAGTTGGTGTATCAAAAGCTGCACAGCACCCTGAGGAAGCGAGGCTTGAAAGCGATGGAGAGCGATGGAGAACCTTTTGATGCTGAGTATCACGAGGCCTTGACAGAAATGCCGGCTCCCTCTGATGATATGAAGGGGAAGGTCGTCGATACTGTAGAGAAAGGTTATTTTCTCAAAGAAAAAATTATCCGCCACGCCAAAGTTGTGGTGGGCAAATAACGAATAAAGTCCAATGGCAAAAAGAGATTATTACGAGATATTAGGTGTAGATAAGAATGCAGACGCCAAAACGATAAAGAAAGCATATCGAAAAATAGCCTTAAAATTCCACCCGGATAAAAATCCGGGCGATAAAGAAGCGGAAGAAAAGTTCAAGGAAGCGGCTGAAGCCTACGAAGTACTCAGTAATGAACAGAAAAAAGCGCGCTATGACCGCTTTGGTCATGCGGGTGTGGATCCCAATGCCGGTGGCGCTGGCGGCGGATTCTCCGGTCGTGGCATGAATATGGAGGATATCTTCGAGCAATTTGGAGATATTTTCGGCGATGGCGGAAGTCCGTTTGAAAGCTTCTTTCGCGGTGGAAGAGGCGGTGGTCAGGCTCGCGGTCAAAAAGGGTCTAATCTGCGCATCAAAGTGCCCTTGACTCTCAAGGAAATCGCCAATGGCACAGTCAAAAAAATCAAAGTAAAAAAACACTCACCTTGTAGTACTTGCGCCGGAAGCGGAGCAAAGAACAGCAGCTCCAAATCCACTTGCAATACTTGTGGAGGATCTGGAATGGTTCGCCAGGTGAAAAATACCTTTTTGGGTCAAATGCAAACCACGACAACATGCCCAAGTTGCGGTGGAGCAGGAGAGACCATTACGGAGAAATGCACGGCCTGCAAAGGCGAAGGACGCACTTATGACGATGAAACCATTTCCATTGAGATCCCCGCGGGAGTGGAAGAAGGTATGCAGCTGTCCATGAGAGGAAAAGGTAACGCCGGCCGACAGGGTGGCCCTCCGGGAGATTTGCTGATTACCATTCAGGAAAAAGAACACGATGAACTCGAGCGCGATGGACAGAATTTAGTTTATGAATTATATCTCAATTTTGCAGATGCAGCGCTGGGATCTAGTGTAGCTATTCCAACATTGAATGGAAAAGTAAAGGTGAAAATTCCGGCTGGTACGCAATCCGGAAAGATTTTACGCCTTCGCGGGAAAGGTTTGCCTTCAATTCAAGGTTACGCCAAAGGAGATCAACTCATTCACGTCAATTTATGGACGCCCAAGTCGGTTACGCCAGAGCAAAAAGACGTATTGGAACAAATGAAGGACTGGGATAATTTCCAGCCCGCTCCGGGAAAATCTGAAAAGGGTTTCTTTTCCAAAATGAAAGACTACTTTACCTCATGAAATCAGGCTCAATTCTCCTCCTAGTATTTGGATTCTTACTCTGTGGCTGCGAAAGTTTGTATTTCAATGAGCGAGTTGAGGTCGCTGGTGATGTGTGGACCTACGGAGACACCAAGTCTTTTTCCTTTACCGTTCCGGATACCCAAAACCTCTACGACATTAGCCTGGGTATAGAATACGGGAAGGACTACGGTTACCAGAATGTGTACATCGAACTCGAAACGCTTTTCCCCAATGGGGATACACTAACGCAACCCTTTTCAATGGATCTGGCCGACAAATTCGGGAATTGGTTGGGAGATTGTTCCGGCGATCTTTGCCACAAACAGTCGCTCTTACAGCCTCAAACTCGCTTTGAGCAGCAGGGAACCTATCAACTGAACTTCCGGCAATTCACTCGAAAAGACTCATTGATGGGCATTCACGCCCTGGAACTTGCGATTCAAAACGCAGAGGAAAAAGAGCTATAAACTCTTCGTTCGCCCACCATCGACAGGCAGGTTAATCCCGCTGATATAGCTCGCCGCCGGACTGGCCAAAAAGGCTGCTGCCGAACCAATCTCAGAAGCCTCAGCAAACCGCCGCAATGGCACATTTCTCTTCATTTGAATGACGACCTCGTCCCGAGAGCTGCTATTGTTCTCTGCTTTTTTTGCAATGATGCCTTCCAGACGTCCGGTTTTTGTGTAGCCCGGCAAGACATTATTGACGGTAATTCCGTAGGATCCCACTTCCTGAGCCCATGTCTTCGCCCAATTGGCCATCGCCGCTCGTATGGTGTTTGAAACTCCAAGCCCGGGAATCGGCTCCTTCACCGACGTGCTGATAATATTGATGATGCGGCCATACCCACTTTTTTTCATGTGGGGCAAAACTCCCTGCGCCAGCAATTGAGCCGTGAGCACGTGCTGCTCAAAAGCAGAGGAAAAAGCATCCCCTTCGGCCTCCGTGATGGGCCCGCCGGGAGGCCCTCCTGTATTGTTGATCAGAATCTGAATCTCTTTTTGTTTCAAAAAGGTACTCAGCTGACGTTTCAGCGCCTCTGGCTTGGAGAAATCCGCCACTAAAAAGTCGTGGTCCTGATCACCGATCACCGTCAATTCCTCAATCACTGCACTCAGCTGTTCGCCCGATCGCGAGACCAAGGTTACATTCGCTCCTAATTCGGCCAGCTCTATAGCTACAGCCTTACCTATGCCTCGCGAACTTCCGCACACTAAGGCATTTTTATTCCTGAGATTCCAGTCCATTGCTTTGATTTTCTTTCTCTTCGAAGATAGCCCTTTTCTTTAACTTTTGTTCCGCCCGCCCCACTAAAATTTGACGCCATCACATATTTTCCCTATCTTATCCACAACAAAAAATCAAGCTATGCGCAAGCCATTTAATTTTCAACAATGGATAGACGATCACAGACACGAACTAAAACCGCCCGTCGGGAATAAACAGCTGTATCTCGACAA
The DNA here is from genome assembly GCA_041685645.1 of Saprospiraceae bacterium. Taxonomy (GTDB): domain Bacteria; phylum Bacteroidota; class Bacteroidia; order Chitinophagales; family Saprospiraceae; genus JAWLFI01. The sequence goes on from JAWLFI010000030.1 coordinate 4,001, forward strand.
TGATGACTTTATCGTCATGGTCGTCGGAGGACCCAATGGAAGAAAAGATTATCACTGGGAAGAAGGGGAAGAGCTCTTTTTTCAGCACGAAGGAGACATCACCGTCAAGATTATGAACGAGCACGGAGAGCCCGAGGATATCCATATCCGCGAAGGTGAAATGTTTCTCCTGCCCCCGCGCATTCCCCATAGTCCTCAGCGCCCGGCCGGCAGCATTGGCCTCGTTATTGAGCGCTACCGCCGCAAAAATGAAAACGATAAGCTCATGTGGTTCTGCGAAAATTGTAACAATAAACTCCACGAAGCGACCTTTGAGATGACCGACATCGTCAAGCAATTGCCCGTGGTCATCCAGTCATTTATGGATGATAAATCTCTGCGGACCTGCGATGAGTGCGGCACCGTAATGGAGAAGGCATAGGTTTTTTTATTTTTTTTGGGCGTGCCCCTCGAGTGCCCTTCGGGCAGCTCGAGGGTCGGGCTATCCGCTCTTAGTCAGGGCTCCACCCGCGGGCCAGCCATCGGCTGCAGTGGCTTCACTTGTCGCCGCTTCGCCTGTGGCTGGCAATAGCCGCGGGCGGAGACCCTGCCTGCCGCTACTATCCCTCACGCGAAGGCAATGAAGCCCAAAAGTTGTCCCTGACATCGCTCAATAGGAATCCTATGCGAACAGAATACCCCCGCTAATGCTCACAGAAAGCTAAACCCGGACGATATAGAGTAGAAAACTACTTTCTTTGCGCGCTTTCTTTGGTAGGAAAAGAAAATAAATCTTATATTTGCAGTCCTTTAGAAGAAAATAGGAGCGTTATGAAAAAGAATACACATCCGGAAAACTATAGAACCGTTGTTTTTAAAGACTTCTCTTGCGATGAAGCCTTTCTTACGCGTTCTTGTGCAGAGACAGATGAGACCATCGTTTGGGAAGACGGCAATGAATATCCCCTGGTTAAATTGGAGATTTCCAGCTATTCCCACCCTTTCTACACCGGTAAAATGAAGTATGTAGATACTGCGGGTAGAATTGATAAATTCAACAAGAAATTTGCCAAGTTTTCAAGTAAAACGGAAACGAAAGAAGAGGAGACAGAAGCGGCCGATAAGGAATAAATTTGGTCGCCCGAAAATTATTGGCATAGCCCTTGCTGTTACATCAGTGAAGGGCTATTTTTTTTAGAAATATCTGTATGACAAATATTATACTTTTTGACAACGATAGAAGAGACGAATTTCTTCCTCTGACTTTTACGCGCCCTACTTGCGAGCTGCGAGTGGGCTTATTCACGATTGCTGAAAAGTGGAGCCACTGGCTGAAAGGGCATATTTCTTATATCACTCAGGAGTATCTGTCTGAAAAATACCCCATATCTATTGCGAAGGAAAATTTTGTGATTAATGGTTCGGTGATGCCCAATGATCAGTTGGTTCGTCTCATTCAGCAACTCGAATTCAATGAGGCGCTCATGAAGGGCGAAGAACTCATTGCCGTTCGACTCGAGGAGGATCAGTTCGAGCGACTTATGGAGAACGACGACCTCGACGAATTGATCGGCTATCAACTCACGGAAACTCCCTTACAGCAACTAACGAGCCTGCCGGATATCTTTCAAATGAACGCGGATCAGATCTCAACGGATTTTCACAAAATGACTGAGCTGCGGAAAGGAGCGCCCATTCCGGATACAGTCACAGCCGTTAAGCCCAATAACATTTTCATTGAAAAGAGCGCGGTTCTTGATCCCGGAACCATTCTCAATGCCTCTGAAGGCCCTATATATATAGGTCGCAATGCAAAAGTCATGGAGGGATGCCTTATCCGTGGCCCCTTTACACTTGGGGAAAACAGCGTTTTGAAAATGGGGGCAAAAATCTATAGCGGGACGAGTATTGGCCCTTATTCAAAAGTCGGGGGCGAGGTGAATAATAGCGTAATCATAGGATATTCCAATAAGGCTCACGAGGGATTCCTGGGCAATTCCGTCATCGGCGAATGGTGTAATATAGGCGCTGACAGTAACAGCTCGAACCTTAAAAACAACTATAAAGACATTAAGATTTGGAATTATCCCCAAAAGAGATTTGTCGATACGGGCACTCAGTTTTGTGGCTTATTCATGGGAGATCATTCCAAGTGCGGTATTAATACTATGCTGAATACCGGAACAGTGGTGGGTGTGCACGCCAATATTTTTGGAGAGGGCTTCCCGCGGAATTTTATTCCCTCCTTTAGTTGGGGTGGAAAAAAACAATGGAAAACTCATCAATGGGACAAAGCCATGGAGACGGCAAATCTCATGATGGAGCGTCGCGGACAAACACTAAGCAAGGAAGAAAAGGACTTACATCGTCATATTTTTGAATGGACTTCAGACTACCGCACATGGGAAAAATCTCCATCTGGCAAAGACTCTTAAGCTACTTTAGAGAAATTCATATTGAAAGTGCACCCGGAGAGGTCAACCCGCATCTCTACGTGAGCTTGTCAAAAGGTCGCTATATGTTAAGCTCGGCAAGAGCCATCTATTCTCATGGCGATTTATACGATAATTTTGTGCAGACATTTAAGAAAGTCAATTGGAATCAAGTGCCCGGAGACAGGATGCTGCTGTTGGGATTCGGTCTGGGTTCTATTCCTATGATTCTAGAGAAGCAAGGCCGGGACTTTAAATATACAGCGGTAGAAAAGGACCCGAATGTCATTTACTTAGCATCCAAATACACCTTACCTCTGATTCAATCCCCAGTTCACCTCTATGAGGCGGATGCCGGACAATTTGTAAAGCAGCAATCTCCGAAAACTTTTTCCTCCATCTGCATGGATATATTTTTAGAAGACATGATTCCCTCCCATGTGCAGAAGGAAGCCTTTATTGAAAAACTTCAAGCATTGTTATTACCTCGTGGAGTATTATTTGTCAATACACTTCGCCCCATTGAGAAAGATGGAGATGAAAAAGGCGAAAGTAAATTGACTCCTTTTCAGCAGCTGTTGCTAAAAGTTTTTCCTCAGGGGGATTTTGTTCCCGTAGGACCGAATGCTGTCTTTGTCAGCCGGGGAGACGTATTGCAGTAAAGCCCGGAGAATAAATCTCAGGGGACTTTGCAAAACATACCTCCGACAATTATCATTACATTTGTGAAAAGAAAACTTCTGTTATGTACACAATGAATATTTATCTGAAATTGGCTCTGATTGTCTTATTCCTGCTCGGGGGAATTGCCCTGGCTTTTGTTTTCGGCTTTTGGTATGCCTTCCCCCTATTGCTCATCGGCTTGATAGTATTAGTGAGTTATGTACTACTGGGGACGGTACAGTCTGCTGCTCAACTCATAGAAGCCCAGGACTTATCCGCTGCGGAAAAGCGACTTTCACTTACTCTTAATCCCAAATGGTTGTATGTTACCAACCGGGCATATTATTACATTATGAAGGGGTCGGTTGCGATGCAACGCGGTGACGAATCAAAAGCGCAAGATTGGTTTAAAATTGCGGAAGGACTCAAACTCCCCTCGGACAACGAGCGCGCAATGGTTCAACTTCAGTTGGCGGGCATTCACGTCAAGAAAAACAACTGGAATAAGGTCAAAACGATTATGCGCAAGGTGAGAAACTACAATGTTACAGAACCTACGATTCAATCGCAAATTGACCAGATTGAGATGGGCTTAAAAAATAGAGGTGCACTGAACCCATCGAATATGCGTCAAGCTCAGCAAATGGGCCGCTCGCGAAAACGCCGCCGACCTAAAATGAGATAAGTCAGTTGGAAAGCTGTTGCACACTTGCTTTTATCTGTATAGCAAATTAATATTTGTTCAGTCCACTTGCATCCTCCAGAGAGATAAGCCGGCTTACACATTAAGTCCTGATCTACCGCACTAGGGTGACGCTGCCATGATATGAACCCTCTTCGCCTGTGCCTATATCGATGTAAGTGATTCGAACGATATAGACATCTTGCTCTAATCGCTTCGACCGAAAAGTGCCATCCCAACTGTCGTGTTCAGATCGCGAGAAAAACAATTGGTCTCCGTAGCGATTGTAAATAGACCATTCGACGTTACGGATGCCGTAAGTGTCGAAAGAAAACTCGTCGTTTCTCCCATCTCCATTGGGACTGAAAACGTTTGGAACATAGATTCGGGCGATATTTTCTACGCAAATGGTCTCTTGAATTGTATCTGTGCAGCCCAGATCATTTTGAATGGCGAACTGTATCGTAAAGGTACCCGTATCTAAATATTCGTGGGTGATCAGCTCACCGGATTGGATATTTTTCAGGGGACTCCCATCACCAAAATCTACCGTTCCGGTGGAATACCCTATGCTCAAATCAATAATCTCAAGCTGATTTTCGATATTGTCTATGCAGTCCTGGTTGGGAATGAGTGACATATTGGCTTGTAGTGGCGGTGCACCGGGTAATTCTACAGTGGCTTCTTGCTGGCAGGTACTATTCAGTTCCGTAATGAGTACATCGTACAGTCCGGGTGGCCCTGTGTAACGGGCTCCATAGAAAGTATCTTGTAATTGCCAGTCGATTAAATATTGCGAACTGTCGAGCTCGATCTCTACAAAGGTGGAGTCTTCAAAACAGACTGGCGGACCTTGGGTGGTATTGAAAGTGAAAGGCTGGTGTTGAAAAATAAAGAGGCTATCCTCAAAGGGAATAGAACAGCCATCCACTACTCTCACGCTATACCAACCGCTTTCCTGAGGTCGAATGATATGACTGACCCCAAATCCCAGACCGCGATCCCACGAAGTTGTTAAATTGCCAAATCCCCCGCTGTTGACCGTTTGAATTTCTGTGCTTTCACCGGGGCAAAGAGTATCTCTGGCAGCAAAGACATCTCCCTCAATAGGAGCGAGCACAGAGATAAATCGACGATCACTGGAAGCACAAGCCCCCGAACCTCTGCGATAAACCAACTCGTGATTGCCCGTGCCGAGAGCTGACGGGGAAAAGTTTGCTCCTGAGGCTTGGCCATTAATGGTAAGCTCTCCTCCGGGGGGCAAGAGTTCGACTTCTATCATCGTATCTGAATAACAATATTGTTGTTGCAAACCTGAAATACGAGCTTCTTCAAAAGCAAATACCTCAATTTCCGTGGCAGTTTCACAGCCGGATGGTGCAATATAATACAGTGTATAAAAACCAATGGGAAGAGACTGAGGGTCAAATAATCCAGCGGTTTCATCTAAAAGTCCCGGTCCTCTCCAGCTGCCTCCCGGGGGATTAGCTGAGAGAATCTGTGCTGCACTGAGTTCGCAAAAGCTGTAATCGGGAATTTCAGCGGGGTCTTCTACTTCGACAAGGAGAGTATCTGAACATCCCAATGCCTCCCATCTAATAGTATGAGTACCCGGACCTGCAATACTAGGGTCTAAATAGTATTCATTATCAATTTCTATAATGCCTGGCCCGCTCAGTGACCCACCTGATGGATAAAAGTTGATGTAAGGGTTGATGTGAATCGTATCGTTGATGAGACAGAAAAAGAGTGCGTTTTCCTCCTCAATCCGCACATCGACTAAATTCAATTCAAAACGGTCGCTACAGCCAAAGGCCGAAAAGGTAAAATTGTGAGTGCCCGCGCCTAATTGACTAATGTCGAAGGCTTGAATACTGTCGATATAGGGAGCGGGTCCGCTCCAATTGCCGGGAAATCCTACGAAGAGCAAACTATCCCCTAAACAGCGGGTCCGATCCGGTCCGGCTTGAATATCTTTGATAAAGATCTCCATTTCTGCCTCACAGCCCTCCAATTCATAGGTATAGGTATGTGTCATATTTGATCCGGGCCGCCAGCCATCTAAGCGACCGTTGACACTATTGACTATGCCCGGACCACTCCAACGGCCGCCATAGGGCTCAGCTTCTAAAAACACGCGTTGAGTTCTGCATATTGTATCTATTTCAGGCATTATAATCGTATCGAGGACTCTCACTGTTTTCCAGGATACACAGCCATTAGGAGCGGTGTATGAAACTGAAAAAGTCCCCGATTCGTCGGGAGAAAAAACACCGTCCTCTGTAGTGTGTTCCCCTGCCCAGATTCCTCCTGGAGGATTTCCTCCATTGAGGAGGAAGTCCCCACTGCCCTGGCAGCTCGCCTGCACACTTCCTGCCCATACGGGATAAATCCAGAGAGTATCTTTGGATATACAACCATTGGGATCGACGTATTCCACGATGTCTCGATTCAAGTCCGATGCTCCATTCCATCGCCAAAATTGATAGCGCCCACTTTCTCTTTGGTTATCCGGAATAATGGAAGAATAAAACGATCCGCCACCGGGTGTCACGCTGTAGAAGTAATCTCCGCGGCTCGAGCATACGGTGTCTCCCTGAAAGGGGTTGTTGATTGTGGGATTGGAGTAGGAGAGGTATTCGAAAGTGTCAGTTGCGGTGGAACCACTAGTCAGATCTGTTACTTGAACAGAAACGGTGAGAGCGGAGTCTGCACAGACTTCTACTTCAGGCGCATCAATAGTCGAATGGGACCAATTGAAGCTAAAGTTTCCATTATCATTACCCGTAACGACTGCCTCTAAGCGACCACACTCTCCCGGACAAGCTCGTTCTACTTCTGTGATTTCTATCTGGATCGGGCAATTTGCGACTTCGAATAATACATTGGTAGAAAAGGGATGTGTTTCACCGCATGCATCCACCAGTTCGCCTTCAAAAAACAGTCTGAACGTTCCGGGAATATCGATTTCCCGGGAAAATTCAACCTCAAAAGTTTGAGCTAACTGTGTGGTACTATCACAATCCAGTATATTGACACTACTTACAGAAAATCCTCCCGGTCCAATTAAGGAAAAAGCATCTGCGTTGATTTGGTCGCAGGGTACGGGAATATCCAGTTCGAAAAGGTGGTTAGCCAAAGGGCAATCCGGAGGATTCGGCATTTGGATTTCAGGTAACTGTGGTTCATTGACTGTTACCTCCCAATTTGCTGACCAACCGGATGCTGCAATGCTTTCATCACTCGTGAAGTGAAAAGTAATGCAGCCACTTGTTGCCACGAGGACCGGAGGGGGATTAATTATCCCGCTCAAAGAGGCAATGAGAGGAGCTGAGGTGTTGGGCCCATCATAGACGTTTAAAAAGTCTAAATTTTCCTCCGTGGCAAAAAAATCAAAAGTAACGGCGATCTCGTCTGCATCATCTACACAAATGGTAAATGTAAAATCTTCATTGTGTCCGTATTGGCCCTCTTCCAATCCCTCCTCGCTATCGGTAAGCACTCCTTCACAGTCCGTGACGTTTAAGTTCTGCATGGGGTACTCGGTCTGAGTCTTTGCACTCGTGGCAAACAATAAGATAGAGATAACAAGAGAAAAATAGTAAAAGTACTCTTTCATGCCTATTCTCTTAATATAACGACGGAAGGTGTAGTAATCAAGTTGCTTTCATTTCCTGCGCGATCCACCATTCTACATTCAAAGCGCGTGGTTTCTTGGGGTCCGTTTCCAAACAGAAACAGACTGGGAAATTCAACCTTCAGTTCTCCCTCAATAGGCACGGAACTTCCGACAGGGGATAGCGGACCAACATAAAACGGATCGAAGTCTTCTAAGCGCAAATCTCGAATAAAGAGTGCGTATTGATCCGGGTCAACAAATCCCAGGTCGCCATCTCCATCCTTGTAATTGATGCTTATGACCAGAACCTCACCGTACTGCACAACTGTATCATGGCTGATGTCAGACAGTTGTATTTCCGGCTCTTCGGAATATGTCAAATCCTCTTTTTCACAACTTAACAACAGTGAAAAAAGAATGCAAAGGCCTAAGAATTTACTCAATCCACTCAATGGAAAAATAATTTTTTATGTGATACAATGCTTGATCACCGGGAAGTTCTTGCAAGGGATTTTGATCGTCTTTTACATATAACCGAAAGAAGTATCGCTGTTCGGGCTCAAAATCTTCCGGATGTATTTGAACTCTAAAATGATATTCTACCGGTACTCCCTGATAACCATAATACTCAAAGGAAGTAGGGATATACTCCAAATCCTTCAACTCTCTTCCTTCAAAATCGTCAGCCCCGGCAGAAAAGGCAATTTCTTGTACGCTAAAGGCAGAAGCAGGCAGCGTCGGATGCTCTAATGAAAAGTAGAGGTAGCTTTGTTGAGAAGAGTCCGGAGGCAAGCGCAGCGGCGCATCATTATTATTTCTGCGATAGATCGAGTCTTTTTGCATGGCAAACACTCCTCGAGCCTTAATTTTATCTGCTGATAAAGTCGGTGCTTCTCCCATTACATCAAGAGCGCCATTTTCTATCCAGGTTTTGATATCGTCGATATAATCATCCCCTTTTTCAAACCAGTCGGATTCAGGCTCTAATTGTATGGGCATGGGCGGGCTGATGAGGTTGTTGAGTCGAGCCATAATGACGGAGGTTGAGGCAGATCCGGGATCGACTCTATAAGTAAAGTTCCCATCATTTTTAATGGGAGGTTCGTGGACCAGAGTGTTATAGGAGCTCTCCAAAGTCCTGAAATCCGGTTCAAATGTACCGTCGTGACAGCCCACATTAGCGCAAGTCGGCTTAAAAACATTATAATAGATGCCGGCGATGGTAGCGGACTCAGTTGAATCGATGGCTAGGCTTACGGTATCCTGATTGACTTCCTGCTCGTCAAAGGGATTTATTTTGGGCTCGTCCTCTTCGCAAGCTGTGAACATCAACAACAGCATCAGCGATGCGATGGACAGGGATGCGACAAAAGGTCTTCCTATGAGCGATGTTTCTTTGTATGTTGAATGACGCACTTTCATAGGTTTACATTCTATCGAATAAAGATCTGGCATTCTCGTCTAACCTTCCTTGAGATTCTACGATTTGTTTGACGCCGAAGAGCTCAGCGATGGTGGGTACGATATCTGTTGCATCTCCAACGGGCTGATCGGGATCTCCGATCGTAAGCCCGGCTTCGGCTCCCGGGCCTACCATTAGCGTGAAAATTCTACGCGTGTTTTCATTACCTACAGAGTGATCATAGGCATACCAGTCATTAATATCCTGAATCGGATTGGGGTCTTGATCCCGACCGTGTTCAGGCATGACAATCATCGTTGTATTATTGGCCATACCGGGAATGCGCTGAATTTCTCTCCAGAGGAAACCCACTCCGTGGTCCGCCCGATGGAGACTCTTGAGGTAATTGGTGTAACTCGAATGGCACACATCAATATTAGTCAGGTCAATCACAGTAATCTTCGGTTTAAACCAGGCCATGGTCTCCAGCGCAAAGCCCAGGGTTTTTAGGTCCCGATTATCGTTGACCGGGGGAAGTGAAATACTGCCTTGCTTTACTTTTTCAAAGGTCGATCTTACAAACTCCTTGATAAAGTCTTCTTCTTCTGGTTTGTTGTATAGATGAGGAATTTCAAGTCCTTCCTCTACGTAGTTATTATTGAGGAAATGGCGCATTTCCTGAATCATGCTCCATTCCGTATCGGGATGGTAGTTCTTGAAGTCCATAAAATGGTTCATGCCAGGCGTTCCGAAAGTAGTTAGAGGGGCGATAAAATTCGCACCAAATTCTCTTCCGTATTCAGCATCTGCTGAGAAGTTGAGTAGTGGCCGAGACATACCGATATCTGCTCCGACATACCAACAATCAGTGGCCGAGAATCCGGCGTGTTTGCGTAGATATTCAAAGATAGTCGGTGCAGCCGGCCGACTTCTCAGGCCTTGAGTCAAAGCATAATTTCCGGAAATCCCGGTACTCAGCCCATTGTAATGTCCGGCTCCTCCTTTAGAGAATCGAACTTCCGGAAATAAGGTTCCGATTTGATCTAAGGGGGTTTGGAGAATGGGGTCGATGGGAATACCCCCTATAATATTATTAGCTGTATCATCGCGTCCGTAAGCGATTTTGGATTCAGGCGGATCTCCCGTGAGGAGATTATACATTATGTTGCCTTCTACATCTTCATCCTGACTATCGGCTAAATACCTTTTCAGCACAGCTTCTTGTTGTCGTACACCACCGGCAAATAAAACAAAGACGACGTGATCGGTCAGTGCACTCGTCGTTTGGGCACTTAATATACCTGAGGGCAGGATGTAGGGAAAGCCAACGGTGCCCACTCCCGCTAAGGCCGCTTTCTTAATAAAATCTCTTCGTTTCATATGAGTTTAGCTTTAGTAGTGAAAGTGTTCATTGCTGGTGGCAAATGAAAAATATACCAATTCCGGAGTGAGATTTGGCCTACTCTCAATGTAGTTTTTCATCCAGAGGAGTTCGGCTTCGGTGGGTTGTCTCACCAAGAACCGCTTATAGGTGGCGCGGATAAAAGCTTCCGGATTGGCTCTCATATCCTCTTCATCTGGAAGAATTACATTTCCGTCAGCCATGTATTTGCTGACCAGAATGTCATAGGCGATTTGCTTGTCGCCAATAGACTGAATGGCAGCGAGCGCTTCCAACATTTTGTTGGGACCAATAGCTTCCTGAAATAAGTTGGTGTATAGCACAGAAATGTACTGCGCCTCCGTTTTGGGTTTGTTTTTGGTGGAGTTGACCGGCTGAATATTGACGTCATTGACCTGATAGACATCGTAATCCTCCTTACAACCGGTGGCAAATATCAGACTAAGCCCGAAAAGCCAGCCCAACAGAGTTTTATAGGAAATTCGCATATTCATCTGTGACGAGTATTTCTTCTATGATTAGATTGATATTTCCGCTTTCTATATAAAGCGGGAGTAAAGTGACAATTTCTCCGGGCGAGGGGGCTCGATTGAGAAAGGTTTGATAGGCCCATATGATCATTCCTTCATGCATGCCTTCTGATTGAATGAGGATTTCTATAAAATCCTCTTTGTCTCTTCCCATTTTTCCGAACAACTGCCGACTCTCATTGAATTCGATCATATCAAAAGAGCGATTAAATTCCGCTTCTGTCGGCAGGCGCCACAGGAGTTCGTCAAAAGCGGCGCGAATGAAATTAAAGGCGTTCATATTGATTTGATCATATACGCCATTGTCAATGATGTAGGCGTACATTTCGTGGTAATCAATGAGTCCTTGCAGAAGTGCATTATAACTATTGAGCACCGCCTGATATCTTCTGATGGTGTTGAATTTTTCGTGATAAGCATCCCAATTACCTTCTATGGAGTCTTTGGCGGCGCCATTTCTTGCAATCCCAATTTGTTGCAACATATAGCCATCGGAAATGCCTTCCAGACAGCGTACTTTGGCGAGGTTGTACAGGTTGAGCGTGTAAGCTGCTTTGTATGAAAACTCATTGGGCCGAAAAGTCGTGTCTTCCATGAGTTCGACGATGATGGCTTTTCTTGATTCTCGATTGAGCCCGGCGGCTTTGAGGCTATCTACTTTAATTTCCAGTTCTTCGTTGAGAGGTTCTCTGGCAATCAGATCAATGTATAATCGATTGACGTAATTCTCAATCTTTATATCAGATATATTGAAATTTGAAGTGGGCTCGTTATTCTCAATCAGGTTGATTTCTTCCGAACAGGATGAAAGAAATAACAAGCCTATCAAAGCTATTGCACTCAATAGTTGACCTAAATATTTATGGTTTGTACTGTGGTGAAGCATGAAAATTTTGTTTCCCCTATTTCTCTGATTTAGTATAAGACATACACCCTTAAAGAACCAATATAATATTTTTCCGCTGCCCGGCCGAATCGGATTTAAAAAAATAGAGAAATGAAGGCCTTTCTACTGACAGGAGCTTCAATTATTTTGACATAAGGAATTGGGATATCAAAACAATGAGCGAAATGCTCTGTTTGATTTTTTGTGATGGTAACTCCAACGATTTATTTGAAAACCCGAGTGAAAGGACACTATAAAAAAGTGATGGAGCGATTCGATCGGGAGTTGTTTGAAGCACTTACTCCTCCTGTGGGAAAGATAGAGGTCGTTGAGTTTACGGGGTCGAAGGAGGGGGATCAGGTACACCTAAAGTTTATTCGGCCAATCAAGGCTGAATGGATCAGCCGAATTACGGAACATGGAGAAGACCAAAAGAGATCTTATTTTATAGATGAAGGGGTCAGTCTGCCACCGGGTCTTTCGTACTGGAAACACGAGCACATTGTAGAGGACATAGATGGCAAGAATTGCGCGATCATTGATCGGATTCATTTCCGATCCTATTTTTTTGTGTTCTCTCTTCTGATGTATCCCTTTCTATTTTTTACCTTTTATCCCAGGAAAAAGCAGTACAAAGCATATTTTGGAGATTCAACAGAGGATTTATGAGTAAAGAGCATCCCATTCGAATTATTGGAGCAGGTGTGAGTGGCTTAGTTGCTGCGATACGGTTGCAAAAGGCTGGTTTTGATGTGGTTGTTCATGAAAAAAACAATCATATCGGTGGCCGTTTATCGACTACTCGTGAAAGTGGACTGCCATTTGACCATGGGTTTCAAGTTTTACTGACTGAGTATCCACTGGCGAAAAAATACCTCGATTACGACGCATTAGATCTAGAGCGTTTTAATCCCGGGGCAGCTGTATTTCGGAAGGGAAGAAGGCACTTCATTGGAGATCCGCGAAGGAATCTCAATATGGTATGGCCCTCTTTGGTATATCCATGGGCTGAACTTTCGGATAAATTGAAATTAGCCCGCTTGAGTGCAAAATTGAAACACACTTCACTAGACGCCATATTTTCCCGGGATGAACAAACGACAGAAGAGTACCTCCTTGACATTGGCTTCTCTGAGAAAATAATCGATTCATTTTTCAAGCCTTTTTTCGGAGGAATATACCTGGAACCGAATTTAAAGACTTCGTCCAGGATGTTTGAGTTTGTGCTGAAAATGTTCAGTTCCGGAGATGCTGCTGTGCCCAGAGAGGGAATTCAAGCCATCGCAAAACAATTGGGGGATCAGCTCGAGCCGGGAACCATTCGGCGTGAGGAAACTGTTGTTGAGAGTAATGGCCAAAGTATTACTCTGGCATCCGGAGACTCTCTTCCTGCGAGGGCTTTACTACACACGACACCAAAAGAAGAATCGATGGACATCGATTGGAATCAGTGTCTGAACATTTATTTTGAGTGTGAGGGCGATTCGCGGATTCGAGCTCCATTCATTGGGTTGATTGCATCTCCGGAGGCACATGTATCGAACTTTCACTACCTCACCGATTTATTTCCTGAGGTCTCTGTTGAGAAAGCAATACTGTCTGCCACTGTACTGTTGGACGGGGAGGTCGATGAGGAGGTAGGGATAGAACGAGCCAGAGAAGATTTGAAGGTGCACGCCGGGATCGAGGGATTAAAATATCTGAAGAGCTATCATATATCCAGGGCTTTACCCGTTCTTCAATCTGTGAAATACGAGCCGGATGAACAAGAGATTCGAGGTGAAGAGGGCGAGTATTTTGCCGGAGACTATTTAGCTGCGCCCTCTCTCAATGCCGCGATGCGATCCGGGGAGAAAGCCGCGGAATGCATTTTGGAGGATCTGACTTAATCAAGGAAACTTTGGAGGAACACCTGAGGCTGGCGGGGTGGATTTTCATAAATAATACGGAGCGATAATTATGTCTGGACTTTATATTCACATCCCTTTTTGTCGACAAGCGTGTCACTACTGCAATTTTCACTTCAGTACGTCTCTCAAAATGAAGGAGAGATTACTATCGGCTCTTGTGGAGGAGATGAGGTTGAGAAAGGGGTATTTATCTACTAGCCAACTAGACAGTATATATCTGGGTGGGGGCACGCCTTCGGTACTGACGGCGGATGAATTGATGTATTTATTTGAAAACATATCGGAATTGTACTTTTGGGACTCATCAGCGGAAATCACATTGGAGGCCAATCCGGATGATATAGATGAGGGCTATTTGCGCGCCTTGAAGCAAACGCCGATCAATCGTTTGAGCATTGGCTTACAGGCTCGCGATGGAGGCCAATTAGAGTGGATGAATCGCTCTCACACTGCACCTCAGGGAGAGCGAGCGGTTCGGAGCGCTTTATCTGCGGGATTTGAGCGTTTGACAGTGGATTGGATTTACGGTTTGCCCGGACTTACAGATGAGGACTGGATCAGGAGTTTAGAATGGATGGATCAGTTGGAGGTTCCTCATTTCTCTGCGTATGCCTTGACGGTTGAGGAGCGAACCGTACTGGCTCATCATGTTAGGGAAGGGAAAACGGAGGTGCCAAGGGATGAAGCTGTGGTCCGGCAATTTGACCGGCTGATGGACTGGGTGAAAGAGAGTGGGTATGAGCAATATGAGATATCCAATTTTGCCCGTCCTGGCTGGGAGGCTATACACAATAGTAATTATTGGACGGGGGTGCCTTATTTGGGTCTGGGACCTTCGGCGCATTCCTATGATGGGAATAGCCGGCAATGGAATATCAACAACAACATGAAGTACATGCGGGCGGTCGAGGCAGGTCAGTTGGATTATGAGAAAGAACAACTTAGTGCTGTAGAGCGGATTAACGAGCGGATTATGACTGAGTTGCGATTGCGTTCAGGATTAAATGTGGCTAGCATGTCGAAGGATTTTCCCGATGTTGGAGATGCCCTGAAGGACAAAGTGCTGGGCCATCCTCAAGAGGACTGGTGGGAATGGCGGGACGATGTGGTGTGTTTGAGTCAGGCAGGGAAACATTTTGCGGACCGGGCGGCAGCGGATTTATTTTTTTGATTCATCTCATTCGTAAACTGGATTCTAGATCGAGTGGTTTATTGATATATTATTATTGGAATACAATAGCTTAGCAGAGGATTCCCCTTCGAAGCCGAGCCGTTTTTGTCGGGGGCAATGAAAGGATATTAGGTGTCAACTTGCGATACAGTTCAATTGGAGTAAAAAGAAGCACGTAATCAACTGCAAAGTCTTCGGCCCGCAGGGCGAAAAAGGTGAAGCATTTTTCGGGTTTTGTTGAGAGTTAAGCACGGTGGGTCAAACCCATCGCCGGAGGAGTCTGTTCTGTCTTTTGGGTGAGCGCTGCGGAGTGGTGCGAAGCAGACCCGGGCTAGCC
>JAWLFI010000192.1:0-4585 GCA_041685645.1 Saprospiraceae bacterium
TTTTTTGTTGATTTCACCTTTACTTTTGGGGCGATGCGTTTGCAAATTCCAGTTTATGGGTAGCGAACTACTAAAAAGAGCAAAAAGAGAAGCATGAAGGTAAGCGCCATCCAAAATCGAAAATCTTTATATACAGCAGATTGATCTTTTTTCATTGTATTCAGTTTGTAATTTATTCATATAATAGTTTACAAAAAGAATGCCAACAGGATTATTTGTAATATGTTGGAAAATCAGAGGCATTCCAAATGAAGCGAATTCATGCAGATATGCGAATGTCTGAAGCCATCGAAAATCAGGCATAACAGAATAGGTAGTAGCGAATCCTCTTGAGAGAATTAAAACTGCCAGGTGGCGCCGGCAATTATAAAACCGGGAAACACTCGATACCGCTGTACTTGGGACACATTGATGTTAAAGCTCGAACGGACGCGTTCGCGCGGATCTAGATTTAAGACGTTATTGGCCTGTATTTTGAGGGTCAGGGGCCATTCATCAAAGTCATAAAACAATTCGAGATCTAACAAATAAAGATCGCTAGCCACATCTCTCGATCCGGCTCGGTCGAAGGCGAAATCACCCTGAAACCGAAAATTTCCAATTTTGTAATCCATCTCAAAGGAGGGGCGCCAGGATTCGAAAGAAATGTCTTCTTGCAGATCGCGAGATATTGTGTTTTTAGAATAATCGATACCTACCTCAAGATTGAGGGGGAAATCCCATTGGGATTCTATTTCGAACCCATAGGACTGATTAAAGTTTTCAGTGGGGAATTCCTCTTTTCCGTTGGTGGAAAAGCCCTCCGACCAATTCAGAGAGAAATTCGGTTCGAGTCGAATGGGGAGGGCGTCAAGGGTGTATCCCATAAACATTCTAAAATTAGCGCTTTGAGAGCTAGGGGTTGGCAAATATCCACTGATTATATATCCACCTTGGTTTTCTGTAAAATTGCTAATCACATCCTCATTGTAGTTGTAGGATGCATTGGCAAAAATAAAGGTTCTCTTTGTGACGATAAAGTTGTGATAGCGTAGGGAGGTGGAGTATCCCTTTGTTGCCAGGTCGATGGGATAATTCCCGGTAGATACTTGTGTTGCGGAATTAATGGCATTGACGCCCCACACATTTTGAAATTCCGGAAATTGCAAGCCGTAGCTACTATTAAATGTGAGTGTATGCGCTCGATTGAACTTGCGAACCACTCTAAAACCATATCCCGGGAAGATTTCCTCCAAATCGCCATCTTGAAGGAAGCTTCTCTGCAAGTAGTTTAAGGTAACTGAGGGAGAAATTTCCCAATCTGATGTCTCGTACCCTCCCATCAGAGATAGGCTTCCATCGTTTTGTATCATTTGGTCTTTTTTGCCAAAATCCTTAACTCCTTCTGCATCTGCATTGTGATTAACGAGTTGGTCTTGAAAACCGTATTCTATTGTGGGTTCCAAAAACCAATCTCCCATTTTCATTTTGTAACTACTCGAAGTTCTAAAATTGGTGCTTTCCAACACCTGGTTTTGTAAAATGCGAAAAGTAGAGTCTTGAGGAGAAAGGGGTACACCTAAAAAGGGAAAGATATCCTGATACAGCATATCTCCGTTTTGCCTGCTGCGTTCTAGTCTGGCATCGGCCCTCCACAGATTATTTTTTCCTATTCGTTTTCTGAATTTTGCAAAAGGAGCAAGATTATAACTCCACTGATCCTGATCATTTCTGGTGTTAAAGTTGACACCGGAGAAGTTTCCTTCCCGCGTTTCCTCAGCACGAGAAGTGTTGATGGAAAATGGAATTCCCGCTTCCAGGAAACTCGTGGTATCTACATTCCACTCAATTTTCCACATCGTTGTAGCGATGGGTGTTCGAGTGGTTCTCATCATGGTTTCTGTTCGGGTCTCGTCTTCGGCGATATAATCGATGATGGAAAAGACTTCTGATTCTCTTTCAGCATAGGCACCCATAACAAAGCCTTTAAGTTTCATGGTTTTGGTCAGGTCTATGTCCGCATTCATATTGAGGATGCCATCTCGATTGGCTTGCACCTGGTCGCTAATATTTAATTCCCCCGGAACCAGACTAAAGAGTTCACCGCCGCCTCGCCGGAAGCGACGTCCGCTTTGATCGGAAAGCATATTCATCATATCGCGAAAAGTAAGGACGCGTTCCCCAATATTATTTGCCCGTGCAAAACCACTCAATCCAACTTTATCACCTAAATTGAAGGCACTGATATCAGCTTTCACAGATCCCGGATAGCCTCCCAGGACTTCGGCTTCCCCGGACCATTTATTGAGTTCGCCCTCTTTCATTCGAACATCCATGGCAACATCATCACTTCGCTCCGTTTGAAATTGCTCACTGGGCTCTTTATAGTTTTCTATGACTTTGATTTCGTCGAGTTGGTCTGCTCGGATGCCCTCTGTAGCCAATTGTTGATTGGCATTGATGATGTCTCTGCCCTGTACGAGCATTTTAGTGATTTTCTCCCCCCCGTAATAGACTGCGCCATCCCGGATTTCCATACCCGGCAACCTTTTGAGAACATCGCCCAAAGTGCGTTCTGCGCCCGTTGTGAAAGTTTCCAATCGAAAGGTGAGAGTGTCCCCTTCGCGTTTCACTCCAAAGGCTTTGTCTTTTACCGTAACTGCATCCAGATCAAAACTCTGTTGCTGTAAGGTGGTGGAAAAAGGTGTGGTCACTTCAGCGGGGTTTTCGACACCAATATATATCGTTTGATAGCCAAAAAAACTAATCTGTAATACGATGGCCCGGTCCATAGGCGCATCGATTGCCCATTTTCCGGAGGCATCAGTTTCCACATAATCGATCATGCGCGCAGTATCCGATTCCATGAGTCTTACGAAGGCTCCCTCAGCAGCCTCTCCGGACTCCAAAAGAATTTGACCCTCTAATTGCTGAGCGTGAAGTGAATTTATGCCAAATAGTAATACGCTGGCCAAAAGGCCACAAATCCATAGGTGTTTCATCATTCGGGTGTTTGTAAAACTAATCGTTTTTCATAAATTCTTTCATAGCTGCCGTTCGCATTTTCTCTTGAAAATCCTTTTCTTTCAAACAGCTTTCTGCCGGCAAGGAACCTTTCGGCAATTCGAAATCGCCTATTTCTATTTCCTCTGCGATATAATTAAAGTTGGGCGCTTCTACCGCGAGAATCAAGCCGGGGGCTCCGCCAAAGACTTCGGGGCCATCATTTATGGGTATTTCCGGTGTGTACCAAACAATAATTGAATCTTTTTTATCTGTTAGGTGCACCAATTTTTGGCATGGGAGTCCGGCAAAAACGCGCAATCCCTCGTCCGAAACCCAATCGTATTGAGTTCGAAAATTATCCGACTGACAGACCGAGTCGGGAAGTAAGGGACTACGATGCGTTATCGTTCCTTTTCGCAGATCTTTCGCTTGGGTCATTTTTACGTCGTTCGCTCGTCGCCACCAGGAACCCCTTTCCTCTACCGGGGAGGTTTGTATTAGGGTATCGAAGGCAAAAAACGACTCTTTTCCATTGGTGATTAGGGTGTAATACTCGCTCACAGTATTGGCGATTTTTTCCTCTCGTTCCCTCATTTCTCTTTTCTGCGCCGGACTTGAAACCCATCGGCCGAAATCGGTATTGCCGGGAACCGTAAACTTCTTGTACTGAACTTTGAAGGTTTGCGCCTCGAGAGATGAATTTCCCCATCCGCAGAAGACAAATAGACAACAAAATGTTATTAATCGAATCATACTGGGTGTTCATTTGATAACAAAGTAACTTAGAAAGAGTGGTTTTTCGTCTTTAGTTAGATGAAAGTAACCAAATTCTCTGCTAACGGCATTAGTTCTCATGAGTTGAGACGCATTTTATAAGCAAAGGTTTAATGACTAGAATGAGTCAAACATGTTTTTCGGACTTCAGGCCGAAGATTTTGCTGTCCATCTTTTACTTTATTTTATTATATAACTTAACTTCTTACATCAGGTAAATATTTTTAGTGCTTCTGTTAAAATCGGCTCGTGTTCAAGGATTTGCACTTTGTTTTATAGTTGTTTCCCAGATCCTTACCTTAATCATCAACATTCTCTATCATAAAGTTTATTTACAATGCGGACTAAGATTTATAGGATTCAATGATGGATAGGATGAGGGGTGGGGATTTAGAAAGGGAGGTCTGGTGATTTTCTTCAAGCTGCTATTTTGGAAAAGAGGTACAACACAATTGCGTGAGGGATAGAAGCGGTATAGTGCGCCGGCGGTCCGCTGCCGGGTGATTTCAAATAGTGGGGTTAGGAGTTTTTTGTAGGCCTTTGCTGTCTTACTTTGAGAGAGCACTACAGATTCCAGCCGGCACGGATCCGACAAGCACTGTAGTAGCGGATAGCCCGACCCCGAGCGCTAGCGAGGGGGCACGCCCAAAAAATAAAAAAAGGGGAATTGCTGAATGGCAATCCCCCTGAAAAATTTGAAATATTGTGACTATTCGACTTTGTCCATATGTACATCCATCTGTGGGAAAGGGAAGCTGACCCCCTCGGCATCGAAAGCTTTCTTTATTTTCTCCATAATATCGAAATAAACAACCCACTTGTCATC
>JAWLFI010000193.1:0-4559 GCA_041685645.1 Saprospiraceae bacterium
AAAAATAACGTAAGTCTTGAGAATCGCTTTTTGCCGGGCGCGCTGGCCGGACTAGCGATGCGCAGCCGCCCGCCGAAGCCGAAGGCGGAGGCGGGGTCCGATCCACCGAAGCCATTGGCGAAGGTGGTGAAGGACCGAGTGAATAACGAGTGGCGAAGCGTAGCGACCCCATCGCCGAATCCGGGAGGCGATGGGGTAGGCCCCAAAAAATTCTAACCCGCTGTACGCCCCAACTGGGAATCTATAAAGTTGACGGCTCCGTCCTCGGGAAATTCCATTTGGTAGGCTTTGATCATAGAACGGCACTCGTCAAAATGGCCGTTATCGCGGGACTGAATAATCTGATCGAACAAGGGGAGATGGTCCTCTATATTCTTTTTGTAGGCCTGGGGATGGGAGGAATACTCTTCCATAATCGTGACGCCGTGTTCTTTTCCTTTCAGGGGGATTTGTCCCAGATTTCGATATTTTATGGCGCCTACTGTCCGATCTAATATGTTTGAAGTAAATAGGATCTGTGCACCTACATTTTTCGATAGTACTTCCAAACGCGAGGCAATGTTGACCGTGTCGCCTATGACGGTGGTGTTCAGGCGGCTATCTGAGCCCAGGGTGCCTAAATTGAGGATGCCTGAGTTGATACCAATACCCATTTTGATGGGAAATTTTTCATTTTGCTCGCGCAATTGATTGAATTCTTTCAATAATCTTTGCATCTCGACAGCGGCACGAATAGCATTGGGCCCTTTTTCGGGAAACAGGACCATGATGGCATCCCCAATATATTTGTCGATAATTCCATTGTACTTATCTATAATGGGGTTGAGGAGGCCCCAGATTTCATTGAGCAAATTAAATACTTCCTCGGAATTCAATTTTTCAGACATGCCGGTGAAGTTTCTAATATCGGCAAACAAGACGCCCATTTCCTTTTTTACCTGATCGCCGACTTTGATATTGAGAATACTGTCCTTGTTGAGGTAGCTCAAAAAGGATTTGGGCACAAATCTTTCATAAGCGATATTCAATTGGTTGATATGGCTGAAGTAACGGGCATTTTCGATCGAAATGGAGGCTTGTGTAGCCAAAATATTCAATACCTGCATTCTATTTTGGTTAAAAGCTCCCGATATCAGATTGTTTTCCAGATAGAGCAATCCCGTATGTTTGTTTTTGTGGGATATCGCCATGCAAAGGAGTGAGCGCACTTTGTTTTTTGTGATGTATTCGTCGTTCACAAAGCGTCCTGTCATATGAGCATGCTCTAATATAACAGCCTGGCCGGTATTCGAGGTGAAGTTTAATATGGGCACAGAAATATCAAACGCTTCTACGGGTAGTTTTTTGTGAACCATCACCTTTCCCGAATTGTCAGCCACGGCCTTAACGTTCATGTGGCCATTCTGTAGCAAAAGGATACATCCTTTTTCAGCACCGGCATTTTCGATGATTAAGGGCAGCATTTTTTTGAGTAGTTCATTCAATTCAAATTCACTGGAGATCACGTGAGTGCTTTTGATGACACTGAACAAATCGATGCCCTCGTGGCTAACTGAATTACTGGCGGAAACTGACTCATCGGTTTTCAATAGGGATTCTCTTTCCGGACTCATCTCTTCCATCAAAGCAGACTGGTAGTCGACCACCGCTGTGGCTTCCATCAATTCAAATAATTTTTTACTCTCATTGATTTTTAAATAGGCCAGGTCCTCAATGCCCAATGTTCGGCAGTACATCCCGAAAATATAATAACAGACCGCTTTATCCAGGCGACTGGTCGTGGAGTCGGTTAAATCTAAGGCCTTTTGAAACTGCTTCAGTGCGCTTGCCATATCTCCGCGTAGGGCATGGTTCGCGGCGGCTAAAAAAGCTGATTTGTGTTCGAAATCTACCGGGCATTGTACGGCCAATTTCTTCATTTTTCTGTGCCCTTTCTTTACAACGGAAAGTGCGCGCTTTTTGGAATTGGGGTGGTCGAGGAAATTGGCAAAAAAGCATATGGCTTTCAGGAAGGGCAGATAATCGCCCATGGGAACACCCATGATGAGCTCCTTGTATTTTTCAGCCACCAAAACCTCTTCAGCGGCGGCTTTAAAATTGCCAAACAATAGATTCAACAGGGTCTGGTGGATGTGGTAGTTGTTCAGTGCCCCTTTATTGTTGAAGGCATGAAGCTTTGGCATTTCTTCATCGGCGTTAAAGTACTTGCCGGAAAGAGTATGAGCTTCTTCTACCTCGCCTTGAAGACATGTAATATACTGGTAGTAAATATCGCTGAAAATCTTGGAGGTTATATTTTTGACCTGAATGTTGTATTGAATCTGCCGTCTGACTTCCACGCTTAAATCGGACAGATTGGATCCCGTGAGAAAGCTGTTTTGTACGAAAGCATTGCCCACAAAGGCCGTAAAATCTGAATCCCCATTTTCCAATCCTTCTTTAAAGGTGTCTTTTAGGAGAGGTAGGGTATGGTAAACACTTGTTTTTAAGTGCTCCACGAAGAAATAGGATGAAAATTTAGTTCTCGTTTTGTAGCGGCTCAGGTCTTTCTGCTCCAGTAATTTCAGGAGATTATCTGAATATTTTATTCCTTTCTTGTAATTGCCGTCAATAGCACACAGTAGGAAAGAATAATTGGCAATGCTTTGGGTGGTGTAGCCGGAAACCCCATTTTTAATGGTGAAAACCGCCAATTTAAGACCCAAAACCACAAACAAATTGGCGCTGTAGAAAAATGCCGAGGGTACTATTAAAGGCATTAACCGCATGGCGGGAATCAATGTGTCGTCCTTTAATTTGGGGAGTTGTAATAAGTCATCCGGATCGAATTTGCCAATGGTGAAATTGGTCTTGATAAATTCAAAGGCGACCTGTAGTTTGTTGGGGTTCCTGGGCACATTGAAACCAAATTTACTCAGTGTTTTTAGTCCAAGATCTACGGCCTCTTCGAATCTCTGCTGTACAAAATAGGCATCCAATAGGACCTCAATACCCATAGCGTAATCTTTCCGGTGTTTTGCCTTTTTCAATAGTATTTCTATGAGCCGATCCGTTTCATCATACAATTGGCTCAAATAGGCACTTTGCGCGGTGTCTGCCATGAGGTTGATTAAAAACTCATAGTTCTCTTCCCAGTCCTTTTCATTGGGGTACAGGGACCTGACTTTTTCAAAATACTCGTAGGCGAGAGAATAGGCCGAGGAACTCTTGGCTTTTACCCCGGCAGCGTAATATACCTCTGATAAAATTTGCCTGTCATTTATTCTTCCTCCCGAATTTTGCAGGTGACCGGCGACTTCAAAGACTTTTTCAGTGAGCCCTTCCTCTTTTTTTAGGGTCGGATATTGTAGATTAAAAGCGAGCGCATGGATTTTCTCTTTCTCTTCTTTCGACAGCACCAAATAAAAAGTTTGGGCCACTCGGTCATGGGAGAATTTGAAGTAGATGAGCTTATTGGGGTTGTGATCATAACTTTCTACAAATTTGTAGTTCGAGTCCTGAGGTAAAATATAATCGGAGTTCAGGGCCTCGAATAATTTTTTTTCGGTTTCTTTTACGGGCGCATTTATAATGGCAGACAAGTCGTGCAGTTCAAAGGAATTGCCCAGACAAGCAGCCGTCTTGAGCAACTCTATGGTATCTGCCGGCAATCTTTCTATTTGATGATTGAGCAAGTCGACGACATTCTCAGTGATGGATGATTTTTCAATCCCCTCGTAATCAAATACCCAATGTAATTCCCCCTCTATTTGGGTCAATTGAATTAAGCCGTCGTGGTGTAGGGATTCCAAAAACTGATGTACAAAAAAAGGATTGCCTTGAGTTTTGCTGTGTACCAATTCAACCAATGGCTTATCATCTGCCCGGTCACTCCTAATCGTATCTTTTATCAATGCCGTCAAATCGTTCCGGCTTAAATTCTCAACTCGAATGGACTCTATAAGTTTTTCATCCGGTGAATAGGCCGCAGTGACATCGGTTTCATTTACTTTGAGCCACTCGCTGTAAGAGCTTTCCAGACAAAGCATAAACGGATGATTGGCATCGACTTCATTGTCTCTGTAGGCGGCAATGATGAGGAGGTGCCCCAGGCCGGGTTCGGTCAAAATGGTTTTTAACAAACCAAGGGATGCGGCGTCGGCCCATTGAAAATCATCGAGGAAAATAACGAGGGGGTGTTCTTTTGTACTGATTGCTTTTACAAACTGTCGAAGTGCGTAATTGAAGCGGTTTTGGTCCTCATTCGCCGTCAAATCTTCCATGAGGGATTGGGTGCCCAGGATATTTTTTAATCCCGGTACCAATTGGGTAATCACCCCTGCGGATTCTCCCATGGCATCTAAAATTCTTTTTTGCCACTGTTCAATTTCTTCGCGGTCCTCAGAAAACAGGATTTCTGAAAACTCTTGAAATGCTTGAATCCAGGCGATATAAGGGGTGTTTCTTTGAATTAAATCAAATTTACCTGAAATAAAAAAGCCATTTTTCAATGTAATGGGAATGTTCAGGTTTTTGACCAACTTGGATTTTCCGACTCCGGAATATCCACTCACGGATAC
>JAWLFI010000194.1:0-4547 GCA_041685645.1 Saprospiraceae bacterium
AAATGAGAAATAGAGAATGTAACTCTGCGACCTTTGCGACTCAGCGGTTAATCCTATTCAAAGCATTGTATTATAAATACTGACCGCGAATCTTGGTGATGCGCTGGCATGAGTCGCGGATCTTGATGACGCGCTGGCGTAAGGACGCAGACCGTATAAGGTTCATTCAATTAGAGGTCTCAAATTATTTTTATGTTAAACTTATAAATAGTGCAAATTATTTTCTATTTTAGATAAACAAAAATTTTTTTTATGCCGACCAACAGCCGACCAACAGCCGACCAACAGCCGACCAACAGCCGACCAACAGCCGACCAACAGCCGACCAACAGCCGACAATTTTCTTAAATTTCTAACTTGCTGTTTTGCATTACTTTCTTTAAGTAATTGCAGTTCTGATAGTCTAAACCGTATTCCAAATAGCATAAGCATAGATTCGGATATTGGGATTACTCCTTTGTCATTGCCGACAACTGCGTCTTACACGGGCACTTATGGAAGTGGTAATATGAATAGTTTATTTCCTCAGTCAAATTATATCCTATCGCCTTCTACAGATATTCTAGAGGAGGTAGTAGATAGATTGTATTCGGATTCAATCTTTTCGGAAAATTTTGATTCATTGGTGATAAAATATGGAACACCAAGGATAAATTTCGCTACAATCGATGCAAATGATAGCACGCAGTATATCTTAACCTTACCACTTGTAAAAAACGGTAAAATCACTTCTTTTATCTTTTATGACGCACATGAAGACCATTATCATTTTAGATTTTCTTCTTTGGCAAATGCTTTTCAGAACTTAAATGAAAGTCCTGAATCTGTGATAATGAATTCAACGGATTTGCTATCTCTCGTCAAGTATCAATCTTATTTATATACAAGATATCGAAAATCCTCTCCTAGCTTAGAATCCTGGCTTATGGATTATATAGAAGAAAATGATATATCTGTTCAAACACGAACTACAAAATTCAAAATTGGATTCACAGCCGGAATCTTTGGTAATGGATATGCTACTGTAACTTACATAACGTTAGAGGTCACTTCTGCATGCCCATCCTCTAGTGTTGGCGGTGATGGCGACGGTTGGAGTGGTTGGTCGGATGGCAACTCTGATGGAGAGGGACCTTCTGGCTCCGGCACAGGGAATGATGGGAATGATGATGACTCAGAGGTCGGAGATGAAACAGATGTAGAATCCGACCCGGTAGATCCTTTTGAATTGAATGACGACTGCATGTCGTTCTCCATAAATGAAGAGGTAAAGCAATTACTTACGAACTATGTTAATAACGCTAAGTTTTGTGGAACCAGAGATGCTGAGGAAGTCATAGGTGATATTTTAGATCAGTTATGCAATAGCACAATAGCCGACCAATCTTTGGGCGGTGGATTCGGGATACAAAATGCCAATTTGAATGACCACATTATTACAGCCGAAAACTTTTATGAATCCTTGGAAAGTGTCGAAGAAGATAAAGTTAAACCGGACCCAGACTTTAAGAAGGAATGCCCCAAGGCGGCTTGCGTTTTAGAGAAAATGTTGAATGGGGATCCTCCTTTTTCTGAGGCTTTCGTTTGTGAAATTTTAGATAAATTCATCCCTAATGATGGTGTAGCACAAAATTTGTTTTTTTCAGCTGAGTCATTTTCTTCTAATGATAGTCGAAACCCAGATGGTCTTGCAGGAAATTCCATGGATTTAAGAGGAACAATACCAAGCCAGTTTATAATTTTCAATTCTGATAATTGTGAGGCTCAAAGTGGGTTTCAGATTTTTGAAACTATAAGTCATGAATTACTTCACGCGGACATTAAACGAAGATTAGTTGAAGATTATGGACTAGAGGATTTTCCCGGTGGTTATGCGGAAGCCTTTAAAAAGTTACTCGAGAAGGAGTATGGGCAAGACGGTGTTGATGTTCCTCCCTGGACAAATGATCACGAACTCATGTTTAACGAGTATTTAGATATTTTGGCAAGAAATCTTTGGGCTGCAAATAATGAAATAGGAGATATTAGTGACTATATTGGTATTGTGCTTAATGGCTTGCCCATGGATATCCTACTCGCAAGTGATGACTATAATTCGGAACAAGAAGTTTTCGATGAAATTAATGATGCGTTTAATTTTATTGAGGAGGAAGGAAATTTACTTTCTGGATTTGAAGATTGCAATGATTAACAAGTTCTCTACCCAATAAAAAAATGAATGATGTGTAATTTTAGATATATCATCGGACTCTTCTTTCTTTTGTCAAGTCACTTTGTTTTTTCCCAAGCGGAAATAAAAACAATCACACTACAAGAGACGCCCTTAACGGAAATCCATATCCAGTATATGTACAATTATGGCTTGAATATGATCATGTACCAAAAGCCGGAATATTCCCAGCATAGCGGTTTTTGGAAATTAGTGGAAAACCTGGAGGAATACGAGGGAGTATCTTTTATTCCTAGATCGGATAGCAAGGTGTATATTAGTGGTAGCTTAATTGAATGGAGCAGTACCCATCTTATTCATAAATCGGTACCATCAGAAGAGCCTACATTAGAAATAGCACCAGTTGAACATATCCTAAGAACAAGTCCCTGGAATACTCAAATACCTGTAAAGTTTTTATCTGATTCCTTAGAGACAAATCTGTTCGACAAGTATACTGATGTTGAAACTATCTATGAGGAAGTTACAACTATGCATAGCTGGGTTTCCTTTTCGGGGCTTTATCAAAAGGGCGATTATTATTACATTGAGGTGTTTTGGAGATATCCATATCAGGAATGTATGGACTGCCCGGTTTTAGCTATGTTTCCAAGGCGATCCTATTTTGTGTTTAGGTATTGTCCGCTTCAAAAATTGGTGATTCCTGTTTTTATGACAAGCAATATTTTCGATAGTGACCTTTTTAGTGGTGATGGGGATAAACGGTTGGGTTTTAAAGAACTATCTAAGGATTATTTTTGCAAGGAGGAGTAGGGTTTAACAAAGTGAAAAAAATGAATGATGTGTAATTTTAGATATATCATCGGACTCTTCTTTCTTTTATCAAGTCACTTTGTTTTTTCCCAAGCGAAAATAAAAACAATCACACTACAAGAGACGCCCTTAAGGGAAATCCATATCCAGTATATGTACAATTATGGCTTGAATATGATCATGTACCAAATGCCGGAATACTCACGAAGTAGCGGATTCTGGAAATTAGTGGAGAATCCAGGTGAACTTGAGGGAACCGTCACCTTTTTGCCAAGATCGGATAGTAAAGTATATATCAATGGTATTTTAAAGGATTTGAGAGGTCATTCTTTAATTCATGAAAAGGTGCCAGGGGAGGGGGGTATTGTTGAGCTTTCCGGTATTGTTGACATTTTAGACGAAACACCATGGAATACTCAGATTCCAGTGGAATATTTGCGTGAAACTTCAGAAATAATCAATTCTCATTCGATTGACTATCCGGATTCTCTGTATTTAGAAAACTCAGATATGCATAGTTGGGTGTCGTTTTCGGGCCTTTATAAAAAAGGAGATTTTTATTACTTTCAGGTTTATTGGATTTACCCCTATCAGGAATGTATAGACTGTCCGATCTTAACGATGATGCCGAGCAAATCTTATTTTATATTTAGGTATTGCCCGTTTGAAAAATTGGTAATTCCAGTATTTATGACTCCTAGCATCTTTAATCATGAGGTCTGTGGATTGAAAGGGGGGCTACAAGACTGGTTTATTGAATTATCGAAGGATTATTTTTGCAAGGATGAATAGGGTTGGACAAACTTAGTGAGCAAACGACTGGTGCTATAAAGCCACTAAGGTTCGCGGTGATTTGTGAGACAGGTATTGCATCATCTTGGAAAAGGGAATATGCACCGCCAAGTCGCGGATTTTAATGACGCTGTAGCGTTAGTACGCCGAGACATACATGCAAATGAGAAATAGAGAATGTAACTTTGCGCCCTCAGCGTCTTCGCGGTGAATGCTTAAAACTGCAATGGATGATTCATGTGCACCGCAAATCTTGATGATACTCTGGCATGAGTCGCGAAGTACGCAGAGACATAAATGGAAATGAGAAATAGAGAATGTAACTCTGCGACCTTTGGGACTCAGCGGTTAATCCTATTCAAAGCATTGTATTATAAATACTGACCGCGAATCTTGGTGATGCGCTGGCATGAGTCGCGGATCTTGATGACGCATTGCCGTTAGTGCGCGGAGCATAATTTTTTTCCTGACACCGAACCTGGTCTTTGAATTCTTCACCGTCCTACTCCCAAATAATCCGCTCCCTCCGGATAAACGGCGCCCGCTCCAACGGATGCAAAGCGTTGATCAGGTAGACACCTTCTGCATCGGCTAGATCTGCCAGTCGTATGTCGGCGAGCTGAATCTGTCCTTGTTCCAGATAATACGCGCGCATCACACCCGGCAAAAGCGGCTCCCGCGGCGTCAGGAGCGCATCCCGGAACTTGAAGACGAGGTTGTAATAGTAGGCATCTGTAAAAAACCCGTTTCGAAGAATCAGAATCTCATCAGC
>JAWLFI010000031.1:0-18552 GCA_041685645.1 Saprospiraceae bacterium
CCGCAGCGCCGATGAATTCATATCGTAGCGATAGTCCTTCGCTGTAAACTGTTCTCCCTGAATGCGCATGCCCAAAAAAGCGTCGCATTCCGCACAAAAAATATCCCGACCTCGATTTCCACCCTCACTTACCCGAATCGCCCCTTCTTTGGCGGCGTCGAAACTGGGATAGCCCGATCCGGAATAAAACTTGTTCTCAGAATCAAATAATGCCGCATCGCAAGACCGACAATGATATACCCCATCGTCTTCATGCATATAATACTGCCCC
Source organism: Saprospiraceae bacterium (assembly GCA_041685645.1). GTDB lineage: Bacteria > Bacteroidota > Bacteroidia > Chitinophagales > Saprospiraceae > JAWLFI01. The sequence continues at coordinate 272 of JAWLFI010000031.1, forward strand.
ATCATCGGGGGTTCCATCTTTCGCTCCATATTATTGGTGATTTTCAGGCAAACCCAAGGGAATTCTTTCCGACCGATCGCTCCGGCGATTTAGCGACCAGTATTTTTTCTGATCCCGGGCCCTCAGTTCTGCCCGCGTTACTTCTTCGCGCCCCTGCTCGCTTTCCTCCCAGGACTGAATCGCAAAAGGGAAGGCCTTTTCATAGTGAATGCTTAAGCGGCGACCAATGTCCTTATATTCTAAACGGTATTCCACCAGACCATCCCCGATCTGCTCTTTTGTCCCGTGCGCCTCATAAGCTTGCAGAGGCAAATGCTGAAATCTCAAATACGCTCCGGCAGGTACGAGTCGAATTTTCCCGGTGGGCAGGTCCTCCGGCTGCAAGCGAATTTGATTCCAGATCGCTTCTTCCGGCAGGGCATCATCGAAATGGCCGGATGCATCCCCCTCGGATTCAAAATAAGAGAAAGACTGATACGCGTAGCGGTTTTCTCCTTTTTGATTGTATTGCAAAAAGGTTTGCCCACACCACTCTTGCACGGAAAAAGTCATTTTTCGCGGTGACGAGATTTGATTCCATTCCACGGGTGAAAAGACCGATACCATCGTAGAATAGGGGTAAATCCCCGTATTAAACTTTCTCGTAGCATTCATTTTCATCACGGTTTCCACCTCCTTTCCCTCCGTCTGATCTACTTTCACTTGCCGGGACCGATCAAAGGGCTCGGTGACAAAAATATGCGTAGCATGACCACTATGCACTTCCCCATATCGATATTGCTCCAGATCATAAGTGTTGATTTCTGCCAGCCCCGCATACCAATAATTAGCAAATGAGTCAGGCAGCACCCCGGATCGACTGTCTTTTTCTTCTCCCATTGATTCACCGCATCCCATCAACGGCAGTAAAACGATAATGCAAATAATATACTTCATACCATAATAACAACGCAGGCCTTAGAGATGTTTCTCTCTGTTCGCGATTCTCTTTTTATGTATTTTTTGGGCGTCACCCCTGCCCGGCGGGCAGGGGTCGCTACGGTCCAGGCTATCGGTCCTGCGCCCTCCCTGACGGAAGGTCTTGGACCCAGCCGCCGAGCGGCGGCTGGCCTTTCCCATCGCTGACGCAAGGCATTTTCACCTACCAGTCCCGAACTGGGCGTTTCTTATCTCCTTCCCCCTTCCGGCGTCGCGACTCCTGGACGCGCCCATCCTCCCGCTCTACAGCTTGCAATAATCGCTCGAGCTCTTCTTCAGAGACGGAGGGATCATCTGATGGACTGCCCCCTTCCTGTTCTTCTGGCTGCTCCCCGGTTTCAGACTCATCGGGCTGCTCTCCGGACTCCTGCATCTCTTCCTCATTAGATTCCTCTCCTTCTTCAGAGGAGGTGGATTGTTCCTGCTCCTGAGGAGGCGGCATTTGTTGCATCGCTCGCCACAAATTCTCTTTCGTTGGCCGGTGATCCGGGCGCAATTTCAGCGCCTCCTGATACGATGAAATAGCATCCTCCCATTGCTGGTTCTGTGCATACGCATTGCCGGCGTTGTGATGAGCCCCGAACTTCACCTGCTCATCACCTTCAGACAGCGAAAGACTCTTTTCGTATTGCTCAATGGCTTCCGGAAAAGCCTCCTGCTCATACAGTGCATTGCCCCAATTGTAATGCGCTTGTGCAGAGGGTTGAGTTTCCGCGGCCGACTGGTACTTCTTTTCCGCTTCTATAAATTGCCCCTCCTCATAGAGCCGATCCGCTTGCCTCAGTTGCTGATGCGCGCTCTGTCCCGCAGTCCATGTACTGCAGATCAAAAGGGAAGCCAATAAAACTAAACGAATCGATAGTGCCATTGTATCCATAATGTTGCGATGAGAGCCAGCAGGGCGAATCCGGCTGCATAACCATAATAATATTTATAACTACTGTATTGTGTCGTTCGACGAGTTTTTCCGTCCAGAGATCGCACGGCATCTACCAATTGATCGACTGTGGCATAAAGGGACTGAAACTCCACATACAGTCCCCGACCCTTGTTAGCCAGTGTTTTTAACAAATCGGATTGCAGGCGGGTCACCACTTCCCGGCCATCGCGATCTTTAAAATATGTCAATCCTCTTTTATTGCGCATGGGGATTTTACCCCCTTCCACTGTTCCAATACCCACAGTGTGAATCGTAAATCCTTTCTCTGCTAAGTCCTCTGCATAATCCACTGCCCCCTGATCGTGATTCTCGCCATCTGAAAGGATGATCAATTGAACACTAGCGGGATCGAGATCACCAACCGTCCGCTCAGCCATACGCAGCGCAGGCTCGATTTCCGTACCCTGTATCTCCGCCGTTGTTGGATCCGTATTTTGCACAAAGGTAGAAAATGAAGCGCGATCTTCCGTCAGAGGTAAAATCATATAAGCCTCCCCGGCAAAAGCTATTAAGCCCACCCGATCCTGGCGCACGCGTTCGCTGACTTGCTCGGCAATGCTCTGTGCTATGGTGATGCGCTGGGGACTAATATCTTCGGCCCACATACTCCTGGAAATATCCATGAGAAATACGAGCTGTCGTTCTTCCACTTCCTTCTCTATGGGCTCATCTCCGACCCTCGGTCCGGCGATGCCTGCGATGAGTGCTGCCAGCGCGCAAAGAGACCAGAGCCATTGCAGCCGCCGGCGATATAATCGGTGGCCTCCCGCTGTGTCTTCCGGCCAGTGTTGATTAATTTTTCGGGATCTCTGCAACATGAAATAGTTCCCGGCGATGCCGAGGGGTAAGAGGATCCAAAGAGCCCAGAGGTATTCAGCATGCATCCATTCTATCATCAGGGGTAGATTTTAAGAATGAAAAAATATAGAACCAAAAAGGCTATCCAACAGCCCAAAGCAAGACCCAACCAGAGCTGAACAACGGGCGTGTCCCGACTGATGCGGTTCACCTGAACTTCCGTAGTTTCTAACCCGTCAATCACAGCGTAAATCTCCTCTAATTCCTCTTCGTTTTCTGCCCGAAAATATTGTCCTCCGGTGGCTGTGGCCATCTCTTGCAAAAGCTCCTCATCGATGTCCACTCGAGCCATGCGATAACTATAGCCTTTCTCAGTTTTGGCATAAGGTACCGGCGCCTCGCCCTGAGATCCCACGCCAATCGAGTACACTTTTACTTCCTCTTCTACTGCCATTTGAATGGCTGTCTGCGGCCGAATATAACCGCTATTGTTGACGCCGTCCGTGAGCAAAATTACAATTTTGCTGGGGGACTCGACCTTTCTCAGTCGATTAATGGCAGTTGCCAACCCCATACCAATCGCAGTGCCGTCTTTTATCTGCCCCACCTCCAGCTCGTGAATAAATTGCTGCAAACTAGCCGGATCTGCGGTGAGTGGCGCTACAGTGTATGCCTCGCCGGCAAAAGCAGCCACCCCAACTTGGTCAAAGCGTCGACGACCTACAAAGGAGCTCGCTACACTTTTAGCTACTTCCAGGCGGTTCGGCTCAAAATCCCGAGCCAACATAGAAGCGGATACGTCCAAACTAAGCATGATATGAATGCCCTCTCCAGAATAATTCTCCTCCACCTCGGTTTCGTAGGGTCCGGCCAGAGCAATTAATAAAAACACTCCACTCAACCAGAGCAAGCCCTGCGTCAAAATAGCCCCCCACTGTCGTGGACTCCGCCCGGGGCGTTCGGGTAAATCATCTAAACCGATGGCAGAACTACTCTCTTGTACAGACTTTAGATAGTATATGACGGCCAGTCCCAACCAGGGAAGAATCAGCCACAAGACCCAGGGCGATGACCACGATATGTACATCCCTTCCATCATGAGCGCCAGTCATTCGTGTGTTCTACTAATTGTCGCGCCTCCAATAACATCCGGCGATGATAATCTCCCGGGGGTTCAGCGCGCGCAAATTTTACCAGATCAGCCATATTCAATAGCTCTTTCACCGTTTTTGCCCTCCGCTGGGGAAAAGAAGTCGTCTCCAATTGCTGAATCAATTCGCGGGTCGTTGACTCCATGCCGCGAATGTCGTACTTCCGCGACAAAAATTGTCGAATGATGCGACTCAGTTCCCGTTGAAAAGGCTCGTACTTCTCTTCTTCTATCCAATTTTCATTCTCTAAGCGCTGCAAAGCAATATAAGCTTCCTCGTGGGGATCAATGACCCTTACTTGTTCGATTTGCTCTCGCTCTTTGGCCGCTGTTTTTCTGTAGTACTTGTACAGATAATACAAGGCGATGAGTAATACAACCCCAAAGAGATACAAGCGATAGTCTTCCCAGCGCAGGGGCTCTTTGATAATCGGAATGTTTTCCGCCCAATCTTCCTCACTCATTTCGGGGGGCATGACCTCCAACTTGAGCGGCCCGATCTCAGAGGTCTGGACTTCGCCTTCTTCTTCCCATCTGACGGATATTTTTGGAAGCGACCTCGTCAGGGTATCAAATATCGTAAAGCTCAGCCGTTTGCTGTAGCGATGCTCCCCCTTCTTCTCTTCGTGCAAAACGGCCGCCTTATCTAGCCAGGACCAGGCCGGCAGACTATCCCAGGCTTCTGTAGAAAATCGGATGCGCTCAATCTTATTGGGACCCGCCCAACGGACCTCCAGTGCATTGGGGTCTCCAATCGTCATCTGCGAAGTATCTAAAATCGTCGTCACTTTCATTTGCGACTGAGCACCTAAGCTACTGACAAAGCACAGAAACAACCCGATCCGGCATAGCTGTCGTATCATTGGACTCTTCGATTAAAAAATTGATGTAATAAGGGAACATAGGAATCCTGCATAAAAAAGGACAGTAAATCACAACTGTTTTTGCGGAAGAGGGAACGCAATCCTTCTTCGTGGTCAGAAAAATGCTGCAACCACGCGCTTCGATGGAGTTCATAGCCCAGGTCATAAGACTGGATTTCTCCGCTTTCGGCATTTCGAAATTGATACAAGCCTCCGTCGGGCAAGGCCCGCTCGATTTCATTGCGCGGATGCACCCCAATCAAGTCGTGGCGGCGCCCAGTCAATTGAAGGGCTGTCTCAAATGGGGCGGCTATAAAGTCACTCAATAAAAACACAATACTGCGCTTGTGCAGGATATTATTGAGGTATTCCAGAGCGGTGTGGATATTTGTCTGTTGGGACTGACCTCTGCGAGCCAAAATATCCCGAATGATGCGCAAAATGTGCTTTTTTCCTTTGCCGGGAGGCAAAAAGGCTTCAACCTGATCGGAAAAAAGTAATAATCCCACTTTGTCGTTGTTTTTTATGGCAGAGAAGGCCAAAACAGCGGCAAGCTCGGCCAGCAGCTCGTGCCGGCTTTGATACATTCCGGTAAAAGTCGAGGGACTGATGTCGATCACGAGCATCACCGTCAACTCGCGTTCTTCTTCAAAAACTTTTATGTGGGGATACCCCGTGCGCGCCGTCACGTTCCAGTCGATATTCCTCACGTCATCGCCGTACTGATAGGATCGCACTTCGCTAAAAGACATGCCCTGTCCCTTAAAGGCCGACTGATAATCCCCAGAAAACATCTGATCGGTTAAGGATCGCGTTTTCAACTCTATAGTTCTCACTTTTTTGAGGAGTTCAGTTGTGTCCATAGTTATAATTAATTCACAGATCGAAAGCTGGAAAACCAACGATAATATTGCTTGATATCAGAACGCGGGAGATGTGAAGTCCGTATGCCCTCGCCGGATTGCGCCGGCCAAATGGCAATAGGCCCCCTGGGATGGAAAACCCACTGAGCCTCAGCATCCTGTTCCTCGGCCAGTCGGCGAAAAAATCTGCTCGTTCGTCGCGTCTGTTCTGACCAGCTGGTAAATTCTTCTTTCTTTGGCAAATAGTGCCAGGTCTCTACCTTGTTTTTTCCTTCAAAATCGCGACTGTGCAGGGCAAAAGATAATATTTTGGGATCGTCAGTATAAATTTCAACGAAGGCATAAGCGTGATACGCCCAGAGCGATTCGTAAATTTCCTCCGCCTGCCCTGCATCCAAGAGACCTTTTTTCTGTTCCTCCAACATCAGTAGCCACTCTTCTTTCCACTGTTCTAAGCTATCAGCGACAGCAGCATATGGCAGATCGGGTACGCTCACCTCAGTCAGACTAGCGCTATCGCAGGAGCGATATACATTCAGTGCATAGCCCTGCCGCAAAGAGTCGTGTTTCTCCCACTGCTGCAACACCGCACTGAGCCCATCCGGTCCGCTATGCCCTACGCCGCGCAACCAGTCAAAATCGTGCCATTCTTCCGCTTCCTCATCGAATACCTGTCCCCGCCACTGACCTCTGGCCACCCGGGAGACGTGCAGGTGAGATAGCTCGTTCGTTGGGTTCTCGTGCTTGAGAAACTGCCAATTCCATTCTTCATTCGCCGGATCAGACAGAAATAGTGGGTAGATTGCGTCTTGCGTGCGGGACTGCCAGCCGCCGATCCACAAATCATTGGCATAGGGGCGCAAGAAAAATTGTCCGGCAATATTACCCTGAACGGCCATCAGACCAACTAGAGTATCGGACTGCACCAAACCCTCCCAGTAAAAAGTATCGGTCTCAGCCATAATAAAAAACCCCTCCCATGAGCGACCTTCTTCCGATTGGCCGAGAAGCTCCACGGAACAGCCACCTTGCATATGCCCCCGCAGCTGGAATGTCTGGGCTCGGGCAGCGGTGAGCAGGCACAAGAGAGTACAGAGGCAAAAGAATTGTTTTATCATCATGGCACCTCCACTTGAGCGATCAATCGATCGATGATATCCTCCGTGGAAATTTGCTCAGCTTCTGCTTCGTAGGAAAGACCGATGCGGTGACGCAACACTTCGTAGATCACCGACTTTACATCATCGGGAGTGACGTATCCCCTTCTATCCATAAATGCCGCGGCTTTCGCTGCCAGGGCTAAATTGATAGTGGCTCGGGGAGACGCCCCGTGGGAAATGTAGTTGCCCCAGTCGGCCATCTGATAATCGCCCGGCTGACGAGTTGAAAAGACCAGGTCTAAAATATACTGCTCGATTTTGGTGTCCAGATAGATTTCGCTGACCACCTCGCGGGCCCTGAGCAGGGCTTCGGGTTGTAAAACAGGCCGCACCTCGGCGATTTTTCGATCCAATGCGCGATGCATGACAACTCGCTCTTCCTCCATACTGGGATAGGTGACTTTCACCTTGAACATAAACCGATCGACTTGCGCCTCGGGAAGCGTATAGGTTCCTTCTTGTTCTATTGGATTCTGCGTGGCCAGGACTAAAAAAGGTTCGTCCAGAGCAAAACTCTGCGGCCCGATCGTAACTTGTCGTTCCTGCATCGCTTCCAATAAGGCCGCCTGCACTTTGGCGGGAGCGCGATTGATTTCGTCCGCCAGGATAAAATTGGCGAAAATCGGTCCTTTGCGCACGGAAAACGCATTATCCGCCGGATTGTAGATCATCGTACCCACGATATCCGCCGGCAATAAATCCGGAGTAAACTGAATGCGAGAAAATTCCCCATCAATCGCCTGTGCCAGCGTTTTAATGGTCAGGGTTTTTGCCAGACCCGGCAAACCCTCGAGCAAAACGTGCCCCTTGGTCAATAGGCCCATCAGCAAACTGTCTAGCATGCGAGCCTGCCCTACCAAAACCTTTTGACACTCTGCTTTTAGGGGTTCTAAAAATGCGCTTTCTTCGTAAATCTTCTGATTTAATGCTTGAACATCAATATTCTCATTCATTTTCTCGTTTCTTTATTGTACCTTTTTCATCAGTATGGATTCACAATATTATGAGAGATTGCCTATATACAAAAATTATTCCTGCCCTTTTTGGACTCGGATTTTTCTGCTTTGCTATTGCACTCAGTGCGCAAGCTACAGCTACAACGGACTCAAGTGCCCTACACATACAAAATATTAAAAAAGGACACATTCTTTTTGTGTTGCCCTCTCAATTGAACAAACTGAGCGAATTATATGAGATAGGACATTCGGAATCCCACTCGCAACAGGTCCGCGAGCGCCATCTGGCTCAGTACCAAGAAGTCCTTGAGGAACGAGATGCTTTGCTCACTGAAATTCAATCTGCCGTCGAAAATCAATGGGAGTTTTGCCCCTACCAATTCCTTTATGATTTCCAGCTGAGGAGTCGGCCGCCGGACACTTTACACTCCGGACTTACGCCCTTCCCCGATGAAAACCTTCCCGGAGAGGGATACAGGGTGCGCATGGGGCGTACAAAAGCAACCGCCCATTTCGGCATTGAGGCCCTGGTCGTTTCAGACCCCCGGGGGCGCGATCTCGAAAGACCCTTTCCCTATTACGTAAAACTCAATCGGCATACCTGGCTCACGGGTTTGTTTTCCATTTTCTTTCCCTCGATCTACGAGAGGAAAGATGCCTCCGATCTGATCCGACAACTCAATGAAAACTTCCAGTCGTTCTATGAAGAAAATAAGAATCAATAATTTCACCGCTTGAAAAGATGATTTTGGCTTTCGTATAATATTTCTACCCTGAGAATAGAATAGTGAAGAGAAAATCCATAACTTCATTTTCATATGAATCCTTTCGCCTCACAGACCGTATCGAATAAATCCCGGGAACAGCTGGAACAGGAGCTGCATCTCAGAGAACTGCAATTATCCAGCCTGCTGAATATCACTCAGGCCATTAATGAAAATGTATCCTCCTCGGGACTCTTTGATATGTATCGGTATTTCCTCGCCTCTGAGATGGATGTTTCTAAAATGGCGCTTTTTACTCTCGTCGATGGCGAATGGGAAAGTGTAGTTTCCTTTAATGTGGACTTTCTGCTGGATGATCCGGCACTCATAGAAAGTATGAAAAAATACAAAAGGCAGCACTACATTACCCAAAATGATCACCCTTTACTCCAGGAGTTCAATATGCTCATCCCCGTTTATCATAAGAATAACGCGATTGCCTATACTCTCATTGGAGATTGGGTGGGCGAAAAAGATCGGGAAAGCAAAGTCAAGTTTATCACTACGATCACCAACGTCATCGCAGTAGCTATTGAAAATAAAAGACTCTTCAAGCAGCAAATCGAACAGGAACGACTCGCCAAAGAAGTAGAGCTCGCTGAGGAAGTGCAGCAAATGCTCATTCCTGACAAATTACCTCAGGAAGAGGCCTTTAATATGGCGAGCATATATCAACCCCACTTCAATGTGGGTGGAGATTATTTCGACTATATCCCACTGGGCGATGAGCGCTTTATCGTGTGCATTGCTGACATTAGCGGAAAAGGCGTCGGCGCAGCCATTCTTATGGCGAATTTTCACGCCGTCTTACAACTGGCCGTCCGCAAACTCAAATCGCTGCGAGAAGTCGTCATAGAACTCAATAAGAATATTTTTGCCATTACACAAAGTGATAAATTTATCACCTTTTTCATTGGTTTAGTAGATTTAAAAGCGCGTCAAATTCATTATATCAATGCCGGACACAATCCGCCCTTTCTCATTGAAGGCGATACCATTCGCAGATTGGAGGTCGGATCTACAGTTCTCGGCGCCGTCCCTTACCTGCCCATCGTCGAAATTGGCGTGGAGTCATACAATGACACCACCTTACTTCTGGCTTATACTGATGGGCTGATCGACATTCAGAATAAAGACGGTGAGCGCTTTGAACAGGAGCGCATTGAAGCCTTTATCCAACGCAATCGTCACTGCACCGCCGAAGTATTTAATCAGCGGCTACATCGCGTGTTGGAAGAATTTAAAGGCGAACAGGAATACCCCGATGACGTCGCCATCCTTACTTGCCAGATCACCCCGAAGCGCAAATTGATTCCCGAGCCCCTGACTGTTTAATATCCTATGAAACAGAAAAGAAACAAATGGATTGCCTTTTTACTCGCTCTGGCCTTTGGATACCTCGGCCTGCACCGCTTTTACCTCCGTCAAAATGGACTGGGCATTCTCTATGTCGCGCTCGCCCTGACGGGTATTTCCCTAATCCTGGGACTTATTGACGCCATTGCCTTTCTCGTGATGTCTTATGACCGCTTTAATAAAAAGTACAATAAGCAATGGTACGATAAGGGGTATCGGCATCCGCGCCGCTTCCCCTTGCGCACTCAAAACAAAAAAAAGAATCTCGAGAGCGCTGAAGAAAATCTCAGTGAACTCAAAAGACAGGGAATCCTCCACTTTAAGGCCTATGAGTTGGAAGAAGCAAAAGAACTCTTCCGGCGAGCCCTCGATCTGCGGCCCGATGACATCGCCCTGCATTTCAACCTCGCCTGCACCTATGCCTTAGTCGAAAACAAAGAGGACGCATGGATTCATTTGCAGTCGGCAGTAGAACTCGGCTTTGACGACATGGAGAAAATCAACACCCATCCGGCCTTGGCCTTTTTGCGCATTCAGCCCGATTGGAAGGAAAAGAGGGAAGAATGGGAAGAAAAACGCAAGGCTCTGCCCGATCCCTCCCAGCGTCCACGACCTCTTTTTCAGCAATTGGGCGCCTTATCCAGGGCCCGGGAAAAAGGCATTCTGACCCCAAAAGAGTTTGAACAGAAAAAGCAGCAACTCCTTCGACCCTCGGATGAGGACAGCCCCTCAGCTGACATTCGGGACAACACATCACAGTCAAAGGGGCGTTAGGAGAATTTTTTTGAGATGATTAGAGGTTTTCGAATGAGATGGAGCCTGCAGGCGGCCACGAGGGCCACTTCTGCAGGAAATAAAAGGCTTGTTATCGCGCGTAGCGAATGTGGACCTTCGGGGTTGCGTTTTTTACTCCAAAGGCCTGAAGACTGTTCTGTTATCCTTCGCCCGTTCAGCGCTTTTGTATGCTTTTTTTTTCGATAGAGTCGAATTACCATCGATTCGCGTCAGCGATGAGAAAGGCCAGCCGCCGTTCGGCGGCTGGGTCCAAGCCCTCCCGCCAGGGAGGCGCAGGACCGATAGCCTGGATCGTAGCGACCCCCGCTCCATTCTGGGGCGGGGGTGACGCCCAAATTCCTAAAAAAATATAGAACCCAATCAAGGTAGAAGAAGGTGAAGAGGGCCTCTGTACGATGCCCTTCCACAGACTGGATAGTCCCTATATTCTTCCGACCATTGACTGACGGCCTCTACAAAATCGCGGAGCACTGCGGATTGAGCCAGTCGCGCTCCTCCTCGGTGAGCTGGGGCGACAGGGCGTGAAATACGCGCTCGTGATACTCGTTCAACCACTTTTTCTCGGTCGGGGTCAAGCTCTGAATATCGATCAATTCTTTGCTGATGGGATAGAGGGTCAAATCCTCGAAACAGAGGAATTTTTCCGATTCGTGATCGCCTCCCTTCTGCACAGCCAAAATGAGGTTTTCTATGCGAATGCCGTACTCGCCGGCCTTGTAATATCCGGGCTCGTTGGAGGAAAACATCCCCTGGCGAATGACGCTGGTGCCGCGCTCGGATAAATTGGGGACAAAGCCCTGGGGCGGCTCGTGTACATTGAGGAAAAAGCCCACGCCGTGACCGGTGCCGTGACCGTAATTCAAACTGGCTTCCCACAAATACTGGCGCGCCAACACGTCTAATTGAACGCCGCGGGTGCCCTCGGGAAAGACAGCGCGGGCCAATGCAATATGCCCTTTCAATACCCTGGTGTAGTTCTCCTTGACTTCCTCTGAGACATCGCCAAGGGCAAAGGTGCGGGTGATGTCGGTGGTGCCGTCTAAATACTGCCCGCCGGAATCCACCAATAATACGCCCTCATTGTGGATCAAGGACTGCTTTTCTTCCGTAGCGCGATAGTGAACGATGGCTCCATTACTGCGATAGCCTACGATCGCGTCAAAACTCTCGCCGCGATACAGCTTTTGCTCCGAGCGGAAGTGCGCCAACTGCTTGGCTACTTCGGTTTCTTTGACGGGCCGCTGCTTGAGTTGTTGCTCCAACCATCGAAACGTCCGAACGAGGGCCACGCCGTCTTTAACCATGGCATGTCGAATATGACTGACTTCGGTCTCATTCTTGATGGCTTTCATGCCCCGCACGGGCGCCTTTTTTTCGAGATGTCCTTCTCCGGACAAGGCCTCAAACTCCGCTCGTGAATTGAGTTGGGGATCGAGCCAGAGCTGCATTTCTTTGGAACACTCGGCCAGATGGTCGAAAGCGCTGTCATACGGACGGACTATCACCTGGGCGGCGCTCAAATCTTCTGCTAACTCCGAGTTGACTTTGTCCGGTCCAACGAATAAATAATGGGTGTCCCGACTCACCAATAAATAGGAGTAAAACAGGGGATTTAAGGGCACATCGGTACCGCGCAAATTCAACAGCCAGGCAATATCATCCAATCCGGACAGCCACAAGCCATCCACCTCTTCTTCGCGCAGGAGTTGTTGGATGCGCATAAGTTTTTGCTCGCGGCTCTCTCCGGCATAATTCACTGGAAAGTCCTCAATCGCCGCATTGGAAATCGGTGGCCGGTCGGTCCATATTTCGCCAATGAGGTCGCGGTCGGTATCGAGCTTGAATTGAGTGCCGCTCAGCACCGACTCCATTTTTCTCACGGCCTTTTCGGTAAATAATCGCCCGTCGCAAGCTATAGTAGATCCCTGAGGCAATTGATCAATGAGCCAATGCATATACCAGGCCAACCGGCTGCCATCCATTTTGTGCAATTGTCCGCCGGCCGCTTTTAGCTCATCCGGCGCCTGCAAATAATAACGGCTGTCGGTCCACAAGCCCAAATGGCCCGGCGTCACCACTACGGTTCCGGCCGATCCGCTAAATCCCGAAATCCACTCTCGTGACTGCCAGTATTCGGCGACGTATTCTCCCTGATGAGGGTCTGAAGAGGGAATAATATAGGCCGCAATATCGCCCGCCTGCATCGCCTCTCTCAATTGTGCTATCCGTTCCTGCTGTGTCATATTTTATTCTAAGTTTAGATTGTTATATTATTTGTTTTCGTAATGTATTCGTATCTTGGTGGCTGGAATCCCTTTGGTCTTCGCTCTCATAATTCATGGGTTCACGAAGATACGTCTTTCAATGAAATGGCAAAAAAGACATAGGTTTACAGGAGATTCTTTTATCTTGTCACAAGGTTTTACAAGAACTCGCAGAGAGTAATTATGGTCGATATAAGGCAAAGGCTGTCGCAAAAACAGACACAAAAGTTGTCCCCACAGCAGATTCAGTTAATGAAACTGCTGCAGGTACCCACTTATGCCCTGGAACAGCGCATACAAGAGGAGCTGGAAATCAATCCGGCCCTGGAGGAAGATGTGCAGACGGCGGATGAATCTCTTGATGATCTCGATGGGGAAGACAGTGCGGAGGAGGAGTTCGAATTGGACGATTATCTGGAAGAATACATGGAAGACGATCCCACCTCCTACAATCAGTCCAGCAGTACCGGCGGAGGGCTGACGGAGGAGGATCGACGCAAAATGGCGGTCGCTGAAGATGGTTTTAGCGACCATCTCGAGGAGCAACTGGCGATGCAGCGCCTGAAAAGCGAGCGAAAACAGCTCATTGCCCGGCAAATTATCGGTAGTCTGGATGAGGATGGATATCTGCGACGGGAAATTTTTTCCATTACTGACGATCTGTTGTTTGCACAAAATATTGATGCCACACAAGAAGAGGTTTTGGAAGTGTTGGAGGTCATTCAGCAATTTGATCCCCCGGGCGTCGGGGCGCGCTCCCTGCAAGAGTGTCTGGTCATTCAGGTGGATCAGTACATCGAAAAGCTGGACGGAGATCCGGAGCCCGAAGTAAAACTCGCGCGGGTATTGCTGGCCGATCATTTCGATGCCTTTTCAAAAAAGCACTATTCCAAATTGCTCAAACAACTGGAATGCTCCGAGGAGGACCTCAAAGCGGCCATAGATTATGTCACCACCCTCAATCCGCGCCCGGCAAGTTCTTTTTCTACCGGCAGAGCGTCTTTGCAAGATCAGTATATCGTACCCGATTTTATCGTGGAAAATAAAGATGGAGAATTGGTTCTCACGCTCAATTCGATGAATGCCCCTGAATTGCAGGTCAATTTCCAATACCAGCAAATGCTGCGCACCTACAAAGATCAGGACAAAGCCGAGGGCAAGCCCAAGAAAAAGCAAAAGGAAGCCGCGCTCTTTATCAAACAGAAAATCGACTCCGCCCGCTGGTTCATCGATGCCATCCAACAACGGCAGCAAACCATGTACAAAACGATGTACGCCATTCTCCAGTACCAGCAGGAATTCTTCCTAACCGGTGACGAAAGCCGCATCAAACCGATGATTCTCAAAGATATTTCCGAGGTCACCGGGCTGGATATCTCCACCATCTCACGAGTCGCTTCTGCCAAATACGTGCAAACCGAATTTGGCACGAAACTCCTCAAAGAATTTTTCTCCGAATCCATGCAAAACAGCGATGGCGAGGAAATCAGCACCCTCGAAATCAAACACGCCCTGCAGGAAATCGTAGAGAAGGAAGACAAGCGCAAGCCGCTGTCAGATCAAAAACTCATGAAAACCCTGGCAGAAAAGGGCTATAATGTAGCGCGGCGAACGGTGGCAAAATACCGCGAACAATTGAGTATCCCCGTTGCTCGCCTACGCAAGGAATTGTAAACATTTGCAGCGATCTTTGCGTTTTCCCTTTCTCTGTCCATCAATAAAAAACACGCCGTCTTTATGTTCGTCAAAGCCATTCAGCACATTTCTCAATTTACCCGCCCCATTCAATCGCTTATCCGCCGCTACGGCAATAAAGAAGTCACGCCGGCCCTGTCCTCCCTCTTTTTTGTCAACGATCAGGGCGTGGCTGTCACCTGCAAACACGTGGCCAACTTAATTACGGTCGCCAATCAAAAATTGCAACAATACCAGGACTTCAAAGACCAACTCAAAGAGCTGCCCAGGGATCACACTTTCGAACTGCGATTCGAAGAGCTGCTCAAGAACTTTAAATACAATGAAAACAGCGTAGTACAAATCAAAAACAACTTTGTCGGCTGCGTCTATCCCCTACAACAAATCCAGGTGCACTCCCATCCCGAGCACGATCTCGCGATTCTGCACTTCAAGGACTTCAGCAAGACATTATATCGCGGGCACGCCACCTTTCTCAAAGATCCCGGTGAAATCTTACAGGGCAGAACGCTTTGTCGCGCCGGATTTCCCTTTCCCGAGTACAAGAACTTCTCCTTCGACGACGAAAAAGATGAAATGTTCTTCCATCCCCGCGAAACGCCCAATATTCCCATCTTTCCACTCGAAGGCATGATCACCCGCAATATCGCCTCCAAAAAAGGAGAGATCTTTGCCCTGGAAATCAGCACGCCCGGACTCAAAGGACAGAGCGGCGGACCCCTTTTCGACCCCCGGGGCCGAGTGTTTGGCATGCAGCAAAGCACAAAACACCTCCACCTCGGCTTCGATATTGAAAATAAATCCATCCGAACCAAGCATGGCCGCAGGACCGTAGATAATTACGCCTTTCTTCACCTCGGCCAGTGCATCCGCGCCGATATTATCAAGAATTTTTTGAAGGAAAAAGGCTACGAATACCACGAGGCCTAAAAAACCATCTCATGCCCATCAGCGAAACAGAAAGAAAACGTCTCGCTCAACTCTTCCGACAAGCTAAATACGAATTGCTGCCGGGAGAACTGCAGTCGGCAGCATATCCCATCCGCATTGGGAATCAGCATCCCGAACTCGACGCCTTCCTGTCCGAAGGCCAGAGCTGGATCTTTATAACCGCCTACAATCCCATGGGACAGCCCCAAAGCACGGCCTTCAATCGAGTCGCTCAACAAAAACTCCTTCAGCAATTGCAGAACGACAGCAAAACAGTGTGGCGCGGCCGAGGGTACAGTCCCGACCCTCTGCAGCCCTGGGAAGAACCCGCTATACTCACCTTGCCTCTCTATCGCCGGGAAGCCATCGCCATCGCCCGGGAATACCAGCAACTCGCCATAGTTTACGGAGAAAAACATGGCGCCACCACTCTCTTATTTACCGACTGAACATCCGTCACTGCCCCGCTGTTTTTATTACCTTAGCTAAGCAAACCCCAGACTATGAAAATCATCACCTACAACGTCAACGGCATCCGCGCAGCGCAACGCAAAGGCATAGAAAACTGGATCGCCGACAACGATTTCGACATCATTTGTTTCCAGGAAAGCAAAGCCCACCCCGAACAAGTACAATGGGAGCGGCTCGCCGATCTCGGATATCGAGATTATTGGTTTTCCGCACAAAAGAAAGGCTACAGCGGTGTGATTACCCTCAGCCGCCTGGAGCCCAAGAATATCATGCGCGGCATTGGGCAGGAACTCTTCGACTACGAAGGCCGCGTTTTACGATCGGATTTCGAAGACTTTACCCTGCTAAATTGTTATTTCCCCTCCGGCACCACCGGAGATCTCCGTCAGGATGTGAAAATGAAATTTCTCGATAGGATTTACGATCACGCTAAGCAGTTGCTCCAGGAGCAAAAAAACCTCATCGTCGTCGGCGATTACAACATTGCGCACACCGAAAACGACATCCACGCGCCCAAACGCAATCAAAAGACCTCCGGCTTTCTCCCCGAAGAGCGCGAATGGCTCACAAAATGGTGGGAACTCGGCTTTATCGATGCCTTTCGCCATTGCTACCCCGAAAAAACAGAATACTCCTGGTGGAGCTACCGAGCCGCCGCCCGTTCGCGCAACAAAGGTTGGCGCCTCGACTATCAGGCCGTATCCGAGGCATTAAAGCCCCGCATCAAAGACGCCCGGCAGCTCACAGAAGTCGTTCACTCCGACCACTGCCCGGTGATTCTCGAACTCGAGAATTAGCTCTACATTTGCAGATTGCGCTCAAAAGCCTTGTAGCGCGCCAATGAGCTATCGTCATCCTCCGCCAGCGCTATGGCCTGTTCTATCTCCTTCAGCGCCTTTTTGTGCTGTCCCTGCAGGTGGTAGATACGAGCCAGTCGATAGAAGTTGTCAGCAGTTTCCGACTCATCTTTGCAAATCCCCTTCCACAACTGTTCCGCCCAGTCATAAGCCGGTTCGCCAAAGGCATCCACCATTTCAAAAGCAAGGCGTTTGCGCTCTGTGATATCACTGCCCACCTCCGTTTTCGTGTAAGCTTTGAGGTGTTTTTCATAGTCCGACCACTCCTTATGCGCTGCGTGATACCTTAAATAAGAACCCGCTTCAAAAGCAATTCTTGCATCGCGCTCCAGTTCAAACAGGTAGTATTTATCCACCGCCTCTTCGAGTAAAAATGGCGTTTTGTACTGTATCGCCTTATCCACCGTAAGGTGGCAGGCCGCTGTCACCTTTTCCAGCACCTCCGCCTCAGAATAACTATCAAAAAGTTCTTCGCGCGCTTCTACTACCAGATCAAACAATCGGGAATCCGCCTCCGTCGCTGCGGCAAAGGCTATTTCCACCCGTTGCTTTTCGGTCAAATCCTTCCCTTCGTCACGCAGGTAAGCATTCGCTTCCGACACTGCCGATTGTCCACTCTGGGCCAAACCGGCCAGGTAGCCGCGCACCACTTCAAACTCTCGATTCCCCTCCTTATACTTCTCCGCATATTCGCTATTGCCACCGTATTTTCTCGCCGCCAGGTCGCCAGTTTTCAGCAATCCCTCAGCATCCAGCCCCCCCACGTGATCGTGAAATTTCTCCTCTTTCGGCGTGATAAACATCAGGGTGGGATAGGCCCGTACCGGAAACTTTTGTCCAAATTCCGGCCCTTCGCCCTTCTCCATATCAATTTTAAAGTTGATGAATGTACGATTAAAAAACTCGCCCACTTCCGCCTGCGTAAACACATTGGCCGCCATCTTTTTACAGGGACCACACCAGGACGCATAGGCATCCACAAAAATCGGCTTCTGTTCCGCCTTCGCTATCTCCAGTGCTTCCTCCCAGCTTCCTTGAAAAAACTCAATCCCCTCTTTCTGCGCCATCAATGCCCCGGAGCAGATCACCAGTAGCCATATCATCCATTGCTTCATAGCCTTTCTTTTTACAACGAAGCTACACATCCTTTATCATATATCCAATGTCATCTTTTCTATTTGGGCGTGACCCGGTCCGCTGTGCAAATTCTATTATTTTTTTATCTCGCCGAATAGCACCTCTTTTGACGAAAATACCCTATCATTCCCTATGAATGGAGTCCCTCAGGCGGCACGCAAAATCGTTCTTGACAACAACACCTCCCTAGCATCAGGGCGCCGATTACGCATTTTTCTTTTCTCGCCCGCTGCGCATCCCATAGAAACCGTGCATCATCCAAATATGAGGGGCGCTCACAGCAGCGAGAAAAATAAAGACAGCT
>JAWLFI010000195.1:0-4515 GCA_041685645.1 Saprospiraceae bacterium
ATTTGAACATCAGCTATTCAAGGAAGATGGATTGTTCTGCGCAGAGATAAAAGTACGAGGCGCATGGATGGATACCGAGCGAAGAAAATTAAGCCCGCCACCTTTGGCTATTCAAACTCTGATTGACGCTGCTATGAGTGAATAGTGGGAGATGAGCGCCTGTACACCATTAGGATATGGTGTGTAACTTTTTTAGGTGTACAATGGAAAGGCCCTCCTTTGTTCTGCCTATTTTGTCTACTCCCGGATCGAACTCTTTATATGATCAGCCGGATCCTTATATAAAATGTCCCTGTATTTCGATTTGTCTATAAAAAAACACCTCTACCGCAGAGCAGTAGAGGTGTTTTTTAAGAGCACTTTACTTTAGGAATAAAAGTGAAGTTTTAGTTCTCAGCAGCTAAGTCAAAGAATTCGTCCAACTTAGGCATAATGATAATTTCTGTTCTTCTGTTTTCCTGACGGCCACTAGCTGAATCGTTGGAAGTTTTCGGAGCAAACTCTCCTCGTCCACCGGCAGTCAATCTCTTGGCATCAACTTCGTATTTGTCTGTGAGTCTTCGAACTACTGAAGTAGCACGCTTCACAGATAAATCCCAGTTGTCTTTGATGCAATCTGTGCGGATGGAAACATCATCAGTGTGTCCTTCCACCAGGATATCCAGGTGATTGTGATCTTTCAATACTTTGGCTACTTTAGAAAGCACATTCTCAGCATTCGGTCGAACAACTGTGCTCGCTGTGTTGAAAAGCATTTTGTCAGATAGTGATACATAAACCACTCCTTTTCTAACTTCTACATTAACGTCTTCATCTTTAACGTCAGATAAAGAACGCTTGAGGTTCATGACCAGAGCCATGTTCATAGAATCGCGAGCCTGAATCTTAGATGTCAGCTTTTCTATTCGAGCACTTTGCTTGTTGATGGCATTCAAAGAACTCTTGATACTCTCAGCACCTTCTTTGTTGACAATAGAAAGGTCAGCTAAACGATCTAGTAAATTCGTGTTTGTCTTCTTCAAATAGTCCAGGTCTTCTTGAAGATTTTTAACTTTATCATTGGATTTGTCCAACTCATTTTTGGTGTCAGCAAGGTCCTCCTTGGTCATTTCCGCTTTCTCATCGCAATCGTCTAATGCTTTCTTCGTCTTTTCTAACTCCATTTGAGCTTGGTCATAAGACGCTTCCAGGTCATTGAATTTTTTCTTACCAACACATGATGCTAACATGGTGAGAGTAAAAAGTGCAATAAATAGTCTACTTGTATTCATAACTGTCTAGGTTTATTGGTTTTTCTTTAGTTAAAGATAACAATTTTAGCGCAAAATCAGAAAATTACTTTGAATGAAATTCTTTCCATCAAAGCATGTTTTGCTACTGTGTCGTCTTAGCAGCTGCAAATTTAATAATAATCTATTAGTTTTCAAGCCGTTTTACCTGGTATTTGCATTTATGACAGGAGTTTCGATCAATAAATAGATGAACGCCTCAACTTCTTATACTAAAATTGACGAATTATTTATATAAGGCATAATCATTTGGGAAAATGTCTTTTTTTTATACTAAAAACCAACGATTTCTTGGTGAATGGCGTTAGATATTTACATAGATTTGCTAAAGTTTATTGCCAATTAACCTAAAAAGAAAGATATGATAAGGGGAGTCATACTTTTTACTTTGTTATTTTTCACTGCTTTTACTGAATATAGTGTAGCTCAGGTATCTTTAACGACAGACTTTCCTGTATTGAATCCGGAAGGAAGCGTTCAGGCCTATCATCGGCTATCTATTGATGAAGCTGAGCTTGAGCGGCAACTGAAGGATGCCCCCAACTGGCGCGCGGGGGAGTCCGGCCTGCTTTTGGACCTGCCAACGGCGGATGGTCAGTGGCACACTTTCGAGCTCTGGGAAGCTCCGATCATGGCACCGGGTCTGGCGGACCGCTTTCCCATGATTTACAACCTCAAAGGACGAGATATCAAGAACCCCCAACGAGGGATTCGTCTCAACTACAGTCCGCGAGGTCTTTTTGCCGTGATTTACGATAATAAGGATAAATCCTATATCCAACCGCCTGGAAAATACGCGGATTTTTACAGACTCTATTACTCAAAAAACACCTATTCCAACTGGAGTTGTGAAGTAGATGACTCCAATCTTGTTCCCGATGAAAAACCAGGCGCTGGCTCTAAAAGTAATAATTGCACGGTTCTCGGTGATCAACTCTTCACCTATCGCATCGTAGTGGCCACCACCGGGGAGTTCTGGGACTTAAATGATGGAGGAAATGGTCTGCCGGATGTCTTAGCAGCCCTGAATGACCGCTTGGCCGATATGCTCATTCCCTACGAACGGGACTTGTCTATGACCTTCGAGTTGGTGGATAGCAATGACATTGTGATGTTTGTTGATTCGATGTCCGACCCCTTTTCTGACCCTACAAATACCGGAGTTTCCATTGGTGAGGCTGAAGCCACCATAGAGGCAAATTTTAGCGATGCAGACTACGATATAGGTCATGGATATCACGAAATCACTTGTGGCGGAGGCTGTGGCTGGGGCGGATTGGCCGGAACGCCTGTGGCTTGTCGGGACGGCTCAAAGGCGCGGGCATACACCGTTCAACCCAATGACATCGCCACAAATACCGTTTTCTCCCACGAATTTGGCCATCAGTTGGGATGTCTGCACACCATTTATGGTTGCGGCAATACAGGATGTCATCGCGTAGAACCCGGACAGGGAGTTACCATTATGTCCACGAGTGCAGGCTGTTCCTCAGAAGATAATTACGGTTCGCGAGTGGACTTTTTTCATGCGCGAAGTATTGATGCGATTTTGGAATATACTCTAAATGGAGATTTTAACTCCGGATCTAACTGCAACATAATTACATATCCTGGCTTTCCCTGTGTAGATCAAACGCCCAGCGGAAACGGCATTCCCACTTCAGATGCCGATCCCAACAATCTCAATCTCAATATTCCCATTTCCACACCATTTTTTTTGGAAGGCGCAGCATCTGACCCCGATGGCGATCCCTGGACGGCCAATTGGGTAGATTACAATTCTGATCCAAATATGACGGCCCCACCGCAAAATGCTCATGATATCGCTACCGCACCGCTCTTTCGCTGGTTTGAACCGGATAATGAAGTGATTCGGTACTTTCCGCAACTCAGCAGCATTTTGAATGGCAACAATACCACGGGAACGGGCGAAGTCCTTCCCTCAGTAGATCGAACAATGGATTTTCGATTTATTGTACGGGATAATGCTTCACCCTATGGAGCACTGGCTTGCGATGAACTCAGCGTGATGGTCGATGGGAATAGTGGTCCCTTCGAGATAACCACTCCCAATGTGGCCACGGTTTGGAACTCGGGTGATATGGAAGAAGTGAGCTGGTCAGTAAATAATACCAATCAGGCACCGATTTCTGCCAACGAAGTGGATATTCTTCTTTCTACTGATGGGGGACAGTCGTTTCCCATCACCCTCGAATCAAATGTTCCCAACGATGGGAGTCACATGATAACAGTCCCTTCCGTGAATACTTCTGAAGCGCGCATAAAGGTCCAGCCCTCCGGTAATTACATCTTTTTCGATATCAATGACGAGGATATTACCATCACCGATGATTGCCTTGCAGACGGAGAGGATATTTTCCCATCTACTCCCTTACAAGCTGAAGAAGGGGATTCTTCTCTCATTTTAAATAATATGGACTTTGGCATGACCTTTTCCTCCATTTCCGACACTTTAACAACAAATGATCTTGTGACTAATTTAGCAGTAGAAGACGACCCTCCTGGCTCTTGCATTGCATTTGGGAGTGATCCGTATCATAAAATCTATAGTGTGAAGGCTACTGAAGGAGGAAACTATACATTTACAAAGTCAGGATCGATTTCCCCTTACATCATGAATCTATACGATCCTGATTTCGTCTCTTCAAGTGTCTGTATGAACTGGCAGGCAAGTAGTGGGCAATACAATGGATCGAATATAACTATTTCTAATACCGTTTCCACAACTTTTAACGCCTATTCTCCCTATGAACTTACATTTAATGGATTCATTGGAGGGAACACCGGTACTTACTCCATTTCTGCCTCCGGCCCCGGTGACCTCTATTTCCCGGGTAGTCCACTAGGTGGTTTTGAATATGAGTATATTGTAGTAGATGATGCCACGGGAACCATCGACTTAATCTCTGCAATGCCCGATCTCAGCTCTTTCTCTCCCGGGATGTACACTGTTTACGGACTGTCCTATGATGACAGTGAGGATATTAACTCCTATCTCAATGGTCCCTTTTCAGATTTGGAATCCGATGCTTTAGATGGCACCATTTGCGCGGATCTCAGTTCGAATAGTCGGCCTATAGAAATTGAGGCTTTCTTGCCTCTGGATTTCCTGTATTTTTCGGCTGAAAAAAGAGAGGATGCGGCTCATTTGTATTGGCAGATAGATCAGGCCGAAGATGTGTCTCACTTCGAGATAGAACGCTAC
>JAWLFI010000196.1:0-4494 GCA_041685645.1 Saprospiraceae bacterium
TCCGAGGCACCGTAATAGACCTGTTGGTCGCTATCCCAACGGATGGCTTGATACCCACCGTAGCCTCCTCGTGTATAGCGAATATCGTGGCCTCTGGCTGTCAGGTCCCGGAGGACTTCTGGGAGGAAACCAGACTCGAGGTATAGTCTCCCGCCATTTTTCATTTGTTCTCCCGTAGGCTGACTGGATCCGCTATGTCGAATGCGGGGTGCATCGCCGGCTTCCTGCAAGTTCATCTCAAAGTCAATGAGATTACAAATGATCTGCGTGTGTCCTTGTGGTTGCATGGCCCCGCCCATGAGTCCAAAGCTGATCAAAGCCTTTCCATCTTTTGTAACGAAGGCCGGAATAATGGTGTGAAAGGGCCGCTTATGGGGTTCATAGACATTGGCATGTCCCTCTTCCAGCGAAAACAGTTCTCCCCGATCCTGCAGAACAAAACCCAGTCCTTCAGGTGTAATCCCTGAGCCCATTCCCCGGTAATTGCTCTGTATGAGGGAAACCATATTTCCTTCGGAATCAGCGGTCGTGAGATAGATGGTATTACCCTGTTCCAGTTCGCCGGCCGGATAGGCACGAGCCGCGCGATCAGAATCGAGGAGGGCGCGGCGTTCGGCCGCGTATTCCTTGCTGATCAATTCCGCGATGGGGGGATCACTAAAGTCGGGATCCGCATAAAACTTCGCTCGATCCTCAAAGGCGAGTTTTTTGGCTTCCACGAGATGGTGAATGTATTCTGCCGAGCCAAAGCCCATGCCGCCAATGTCATATCCTTCCAAAATATTGAGCATTTGCAGTACTGCCGTTCCCTGCCCGTTCGGGGGCAGCTCCCAGACATCGTAGCCGCGATAATTCGCAGAAATCGGTTCCACCCATTCCGATCGGTGATCAGCGAGATCCCTTTCAGAAAGAAATCCACCCTGTGACTGCACAGCCCCGGCGATGCGCTTAGCTACCGTTCCAAAATAAAAACTGTCCCGTCCTCCCTGCGCTACTTTTCCGAGCGTGTACGCCAGCCGGGGGTTTTTGAAAACATCCCCCTTTTTAGGCGCCGTCCCGCTGGGCATGAAGGTCTCTGCAAAATGAGGAAAGTCCTTTAAAGCTTGCGCATTGCGCTGCCAGTAGTAGGCGATCAGTTCAGACAGGGGAAATCCCTTCTCCGCATATTCGATGGCAGGTTGAAGAACGTCCGCCAAATTCAACTGCCCCCATTTATCGTGCAGCTCTTGCCATCCATCCACACAGCCCGGCACACTCACCGGTAGCGCTCCCAGCGCGGGAATTTTCTCGTAATCATTGTCTATAAAATAGCCCAAAGAAAGATCGTAAGGCGAGCGTCCACTGGCATTGAGCCCATAGAGTTTTTCTTCCTCCGCATCCCAGACGATAGCAAACAAATCTCCGCCCACACCATTACCCGTTGGCTCCATCAATCCCAAAGTGGCATTGGCAGCGATAGCCGCATCCACGGCATGTCCCCCTTTTTTCAGAATATCGAGTGCCACCTGTGTAGCTAAAGGTTGACTCGTGGCGGCCATTCCACCTTGAGCGATGACCTCACTGCGCGTAGCGTACATGGTACCCGTCAGGCGATCTTGAGCCGTTGCCGATTGAAAAAAGTATACAGCAAATAGGAATAAGATGTATTTTGCGATTGGAAATGTATTGTTCATCAGCATGTTGACTTCATTTTTATTATTCTATTTGGGCATATCCCCCGGCCGCTTCTATTCTCCTAATATACAGTAAAATTGAGAATTCCTTCCCTGTAGGTCCCTGAGAAATGAGCAAAACCGCGGCCGGCGGTCGCTATGTCCGGGGCTCGCTATTCGCTCGGTCGTGCACCCGCCCTTGCCGGGCCGGGTTTCGACGCTAGCCCCCTCTCAGCGCTTATGCGCGCAGGCGTTCTGCCTGCAGGGGGAAGCGGTTCATTAACTTTCTATGAAATAGATTGGAAATATTTAGGCCCAAGGAACGCCCGAAATGAACTTTTGCCATTGAAAGACACCCTCGACAACTTCTATCCCCATATCACCGAGGTTTCAACGAAGATCTTGGGATATGATGTCAGCTACCAGCCTGTTTTTGCATATGATCCAATTACGAAGGCCTTAGGCGATGGGTATATTTATGGTGGAAGTTATACCCCTTTTCCAATTGACTTATCTCCCACACTTCCTCTTGGACATGATTTGAAAATTGAGCGGGGTGTTTTTCTGTAAGTTGTTGAATAGCAAATGGAGAACAGCGGGTTAAGTACAGTGGAATGCCGTTGCCATTAATCGCCGTTGGGCTGTTGGTATCCCTATTTCAATGGCGATTTGTTCCCACTTTGCAACGGAAGTTTGGATTTCATCGATCACCATATCCATTTCTTTTTTATCGAGCTGAAAAAACTTACCAACCGATTGAGCCAGTTCAAAATCCAGTGCATTCAAATCAAGGTCTATATTTAAGGATAAGCCGGCCTTATTTATTGTAGGGTTCATATCATAAGCGGGTGATAACCGCCATCCTTTCGGGTTTAGGATAAACCCGTGGTTTCTCAAATGGTCATCCGTATTTGAAATGGCGATATTGAAGACCATGCGGCGCCACAATTGCTTGAGATCTTCTTCCGGGGAAGCTCCATAAAATTGGATAAATTCTGCTAGCTCCAAATAACTTGGGCTGTGATCACGGATGTGGCTTTCGAAATGCCCGGTCATGGTCATAGCAGAAGCAAAATGAATTCTTTCATCACCTTTTCTATCAAACCGGCGGGTAAAAAAGGTATGATGCCTGCCGGCGACGTTTTTTATGCTTGCTTCGGAAACCTTGACACCCGCTTTTTTAGCCAACTTCCAGGCTACAAATTCCCAGGCGCCGACATCAATTGTGTCCTGTCGTGAAGGGAATTTAGCGATCCACAGCTCTCCGTTCTCATCCAGGACAGATGATTTTGGCCGTGCACCACCCAATGACGAACCTGGCGCTAATAACACTTCCAGCCATTTTCGAACTGCTTGTGAATCTTCGTCTGACTCAACAAGATCAGCACCGTATTGCAACTCACGAATATCTGAAATGGGAGGGATGGCGTTCTCTTTGTGGTCATCGAGAAATGGTCCCGATTCATGGCGTTTAAATCGTAACCCGCCCATTCGGGCAAGATCATAAACGCCTAATAAGAAATCAACATCGGTCAGCCTTTTTCTATTCTCAGCAGAAGAACTGAGTAGTGCTTCCCGTTTTTTCATTAGTGTCCGCCCCCAGGTATCCGGCATGGAATCCAAAAATACGCCAAAATTAGGCTTTTCAGCGGGGGTGTATTGAGCACCCGTAAACCACTGAAGATCTGGATCTAATTGAAACTGAGATTTTGTATGAAGCCATTTTTCATCATATGCAAAACTCCAGGCTAAATGTCCCCGAGCCTCTTGTGCAGAGAGTACGCCCATTTTTACTGGATCTGGCATTCCCAGCCAGTGAGCATAAACGATGATATCAGTCTTTTTCGAAGCCATTATAGCAAATCTAAATCTTGCAGTTTGCGGCCTAGCTCATCATCTGCAGCCAGTTTTAAAAAATCTTTATGCAGATTGAGGACGCGCAACACATTGAAATAAGCCCCGATAGAAACAGAGGGCTTGCCTTGTTCGATATAATACAGCGTTGTTCGGTCTATATTTGCGCGTTCAGCAACTTGGGTAGTTGTAAGCTTTCGGCGTTTACGAGCCAGCTTTATATTTTCACCCATCTGATCCAATATTTGACGGTGTTGCGGAAGCACGATTTGTTTCTTTGCCTTCAAAGTGTTGTGTATTTTCATCAAAAATAGCAAATATGTTGATAATATGCAACATAAATTTGTTGACCTTTCCATTTTTTTGTGCTTTTTGCAAAACCTTTTTTACAACGGTGTCACTTATTAAAAGATATTTCCTACGCTTGCAAATGCTGCAGAGGCCAGGTGTTCAGGCTAGGTTTAGTGAATATTGGGGAGGTGCGATTAGTGAGAAATTATCATGAGAAGAGGTATCTCAGCGAAGAACAAGCATATCGCATTGGTCATCAGGTGGTGGTGGAGCTAATTTGAGGATTTATTTGGATGGTTTTGATAGGTTTTAATATTTATCTATATTTCCTTGGGTATTCCGGAGCATGTTGACCCACCTCGTGAAAGGATTTCGGATCATTGATTTATGCATTTCTTAATACTCATGAATCAAAATCAGGATGGCAGGGTGTATCGATTTGACCAATAATTTACGAAATGGGTGGTTTTAATGCGGATTGACTTTGTTTATTAGAATGAATTGATTAAATTGTTGGCCATTATTAATATACAAAATCTAATTTTATGAGACAGCGTTATTTATTTTCAGTTTTGATTCTATTCTTTTTTCCGTTTTTTAGCCAGTCGCAATTACCTGAACAAAGCCTTGAAGAGATTCGCAATCAGGCGGTTATGGTCGATTGGCCGACTCAGGAGATCGAGCCTGCCACCTTTCT
>JAWLFI010000197.1:0-4475 GCA_041685645.1 Saprospiraceae bacterium
AATATCTCTGGTAAAGATAAAATTGGGTATGGGGTCAAACATGTAGAGGTCCTCCGAGCGAAAATACCCGGAAATCAATACCTGAGCCAGGCTGCGATGACCCATTTCCAGCATCATTTCTCCGTAGTGGCTCGGAACTTCCTCAAATTCAACGACCCTTTGAATGAGTTGTTTCTTTTTGCTTACCGATTGATCCATTGATTCTACTAAGAGGTCTTCTACTTCCAGCACGTTTTCATCTCCTACAAATGCCTTGAGCACCCGTGTGAACAGGTCGTGTTCCTCTTGCATTTTGGGTAGGTGCACAATATCGTCGAACAACAATTCATCAGATCGCTTGGGACTAATTCGCCCGATGCCCTCATCGGGTCGATGGACAATCACTTTCCTCAAAGTTTCAATTTCGGAATTGGAACCAATCGTGTACTTCATCTTGTTAACTGTTATTGATACAAAAATGCATATAATTTTCGTATTATCGCATTTACAATCCTTTGATCTTATGAATGCATTCGCTTCCCCGAGCAGTAAAGGCTTTTGGCAACGACCGGAAGGTACGGTGGGGATGATTCTCGCGATTCTTCTCGCAGCAGGTATTGGTGCTCTAGTCTTCTTTTTCTCGGAATGGATTCTTGGTGTCGTGCAGCAGCCTCTGGGTCTGACCGTAGTTCTCATGTTTATTGCCGCTTTGGCCTTTATCTTTCTAGATCGTTCGATGAGAACCTTAATGTCGTATTTTATCCAATCGTTGTTGAGAACCATCACCTCTTGGTTTATTACCATCGACCCGCTAAAGGTATTGCAAAACTATGCGGCTGAACTCAGTGCGAATATGGCGAAAATGAATCGACAAATGCATCGATTGCGAGGACAGATTCATTTGATGCAGGAGCAAATCATGTCCAATGAAAACGAAATAGAGCAAAACCTAAGTCTTGCCGCTGAAGCCAGGTCCTCGGGTGATGTTGCGATCGTAGGACTGCACTCCCGAAAAATAGGTCGATTAGAGCAGTCAAACGAGCGTCTGCAGCAGCTGCTGGATCGGATGGAGTCTGTGTATGAAGGCCTATCCAATATGAAGCAGCATTCCTTTGTCCTTCAAGAGGATATAAAGGACCAACTGGAATTAAAGCGAAAAGAACGCAAGGCCATCAACACGTCGCATTCTGCCATGGAAGCTGCTATGGAAATGATGGATAACGGAGGGGAAGGAAAGCAGGAATACGACGAAGCACTGGAAGATATTGCCGATGACGTCAGCCGTAAAATAGGAGAGATGGAGCATTTTATGAGCCTATCAGATGATTTCATGAAGGGCTTTGATTTGAAAAAGGGCGTTCTTGAAGAGGAAGGCTTGCGGCGATTGGAGCAATGGGAGAATAAGCATCCCACTCAGTTTCTTGAAAGCAAAGCCCAAAGCAGCTTTCCAAGGGATATGAAAGACAAATCAAAAGCGCAAGAGAAAAGTGGCGGGGAGTCCTCCGCGTCTTAATTGTGTTTATTGTCGTTTCCATTGAACGAAGCCGAATGATTACTGTTGTATGGTTTAATGAAAGTCTTCGTACTTTTACACTGAATTATTTCTCAACTTTCAAAAACAGATCAATATGAAAAACGTTTTATTCTCTCTACTATTTGTCGCGGGTTTGGCTTGGAGCACCTCAGCTCAAATCAGCACTCCGGCAGCATCGCCTATGGCGAAAATGGAACAAGTTGTTGGCTTAACGGATGTCCACATTGAATACTCTCGACCGAGCATTAAAGGAAGAACTATTTTTGGCGAGCTGGTACCTTATGACAAACTATGGCGCACAGGTGCTAACTCAGCTACCAAGATTACATTCTCGGAAGATGTAGTTATTGAAGGCGAGGATTTAAAAGCAGGCACTTATGCCTTATTTACCATTCCCGGCAAAAAAGAATGGAAGATTATTTTCAACACGGACGCCGATCAGGGTGGAACGGGAGATTACGATGAAGACAAAGATGCTTTGAGAGTTTCCGTCAAGCCACAAAAGAGTTCCAGAACTGTGGAAACTTTAACCTTGGGGGTCAATGACCTGACTAATTCATCAGCTACTTTGAATTTGATGTGGGAAAACACGCATGTAATTGTACCTTTTGCAGTGCATACTGACAAGCAGGTTGAAGCGAGCATTGCTGCGGCAATGGGCGGCCCTAGCAGCCGAGATTACTACTCAGCAGCCTCTTATTATCTGGCAGAGGACAAAGATCCTAAGCAAGCGCTCAAGTGGATTAATAAGCACATCGAAATGGACGAACCTAAATTCTGGACTTTGATGACCAAATCAAGAATTCAGGCAGCAGCAGGTGATATGAAAGGAGCAATTAAGACAGCAGAAAAATCTAAGTCTATGGCTCAGGAAGAAGGCTATGACAACTACGTGAAGATGAATGAAGACAATATTAACATGTGGAAAGAGAAAATGTAATCGCATTACATAAGCGGAATAATCGGGGAGTGTCCATTCATTTGGGCATTCCCTTTTTTTTGTCTCATTCAATTTAACTCCCCGGCAGCATATACCGAATCACAGCAGCGAAATACGAACCGTTGAGATCGAGAACGCCATTGGCAATAGTATCAACGCCTTCTCTGTATAGAAGCCCCATCCTACCTACATTGTCAAAATTGTGCTGAAAGTTGCCACCGAAGTAAAGTCCGCCCGATGAACCCCAATCCCATTCGTATCCCACATGTGCTTGCATTCCGGGAATAAATCTCGGGTCGGCAATGCCGTTCAATTGTAAGTCGCCACCAAAACTCCCGAAATTACTCGCAAAAAAGGTTCCCACACCTCCGAATCCGGCATACATATATCCTTTTTCTGAAACTCTGATGCTTATAGACCATATGGCCGGCAATTCATAAGCAATGCTCTGTACACTTGTGGTCGCCAAATCATTTGAAGAGGATACCAACGAAACGGTACTATTGTAGCGGCGAGCCGTTCTGTAAATTCCTGTCTCAATATGCTGATTTTGGTAAAATCTGAGGCGAACGAAACCCCCAAAACGATAGCTCGTTCCCGTAAGTGTTTCAAATCTGTAATCGCCGGAATTGCTCAAAGTGCTCGATTCAAAGTTCTGTAACAGCTGGGAATCAAAAAGTACACTAAATTCAGCCCCCACCTGAACATTTGGCCGATCGACCCAAGAGGCGCGTTGCGCATGTATATTTGTGATGCAAAAGAGAAAGAAACAGCCCACTAAAAGAGCTATCCACTGATTTTGCAGCTGCTGAAACATACTGAAGATTGTTGAGTTCATATGACAGGCTTTATTGTCTCTGAGCGGTTTTTAATTCCTCAATCAGAGGTATGACCTTCTCAATAATAACGTGCTCCATAACTACAATTTTATACCAGTTGGGTGCTTCATGTTTGTCGGGAATTAGACCAAAATTATCTGCAATGGTTGGATTGAGATACTTTGCCCGAATGGCGACGATATTGGATTGGGGGTGGCGATAATATGCAATATTGAGTTCATCTAATTGCTCGCAAATCCAATCGGTCCTTTTTTGAAGGATAAACACTTTTTCCTGCCAACCAAAGGGGCCGTACTTCATGAGGATCATCCAAATCGAAATTGCATTTGCCCCCGAACGGCTTCCAATGAGGGTGCAATCCTCTCCGGCCACATAACTGGCTTCTCGGGTATTCGCATACTGCATCCAATTTTTTCGGATGATGAAAAGTCCGGTGCCATAAGGTGCTTGAGCCATTTTGTGAGCATCCAGAGTAACGGAAGTTACCCCGGGATGGGCGAAGCTGAGTTGGTTGTCGGGTGCTGAGAATGGGTAGTAAAAGCCACCATAAGCTCCATCCACGTGTATTTTGTACTCGATTTCATGCCGGTCCAGTGCATCGACTAAAATATCGATATTGTCAACGGAACCGTACATGGTGGTCATCATGGTAGGAACGGCGATAAAGTATTTTTTTCCCTCTTCCCTGGCTTGATTCAAGCTGTCATCTAATGACTCTTTTGTCATGGTGCGGTCCTGATCATCGACGGCTACTTTTTTGATTGCTACGGATAAAACGTTTCCGGCTTTATCCATTGAATAGTGATTGTCAGTGCTACAGATGATGCAAATTTCATCTAGAGTGGCTTGAAATTCCTGCATAAAATAATTGCGATAAATCCAAATGGCCTGCATGTTGGCCTCCGTACCTCCGGAGGCTACGTAACCATCTTGTGCTTCGATTTCTCCCTGGAGAATATCTGTTGCGACCAATTCTATCAACTCGCGCTCTAATTCTTGCGTGCCACTAAAAAAGGGCTCTGATGTACCCAGCGTGTGACAACCAATATGATTGGGATTTTGAACCATAGTGGACATGTAGGGTGCATCCTTGAGAAAGGAGGCGTCCTGGTGAAAAACCTTTTCATCCAGATAGGAGGCCGGCAGCCCCAATACACTTTGTTGCTGATAATTGACATTGTTG
>JAWLFI010000198.1:0-4470 GCA_041685645.1 Saprospiraceae bacterium
ACAATGATTTCATTGGGAATGGGGTAATATGGAATAATTTTTTGGGTTATCGCCTCACAACCAATATCATCAACGACTCTATAACTCACTCTTTTGTTGCCGGCGCGGGCAAATAGATAAGAAGCTGTAGAGCCCTGGGCTGAGCCCTCTCCCGTCACGACCCATTCCCTTGTGACGATTTCGTTATTGCCCGTCATCGATTCGCCTTCAAACATGACTGGACCGTAGACACAGGTATCATATTCATAGGAAAAATCATTTTCAATTGCGCCCCAAATATTGATGAGAATATTTCCGGTATCGGAACAACTTCGCCCTTTGTTCAAAATAATCTGACCTGTATATTGCCCTTGTGCGGGGAAGGTGACGAGAGGATTTTGTCCGGAGAATTCCGAATTACCTTCTATTCCCATATCAAAACTCCAATCCCGGGTATCAATAAATTCCTCTTGAAAACTCTCGTCGTTGAACTGTACTTCATCCTTGCCACAAGCATTAATGACAAAATTACCTGAATCGTCTATAGAATCTGCACTAATTGAAGCCGTTACGCTCGGCTCACAATCCGCCACATTAAACTGGAAGTCTCTTCTGATTACATCCACGACATTACCCGAGGAATCAATGGCTGTAGCACAAACTCCTATCACGTATTGCCCCTGTACAATGGGGGTTCCGGAAATCAATCCAGTTTGCGAATCAATACTAATCACCGGATCCCCACCCATCGGAGTCTCGGCGGAAAATTCTCCGCCAACAAAATTGACTTCGTCATAGGGCGGAGGCAAGTCCGGATCAGGAGCTACCCCATCCGGCCCAGTGGGGCTCCCCGGATTGCCGGGAGAGCCAGCCAAACCGCCACCGACATAAGGGGTGCAGAAAGAGTATTCTAAAGTAATACCCTCTCGATCCAGTGGGTCAAAAGCAGAATGATCGAACTCAAGAGGGTCACGCTCGCAGATGACAAAGGGCGGGAAATTATTGAATCGAAGAGAAGGGTTGCAATTATCCTGGGCTTCCGGGAGTATATCGATAGTATAAGTTGCACCGGTTTCATCGGGATTCGTGATATTGTTAATGGTATTGTTTCTGCAGCACCTTTGATAGGAAATAGTATAAGTATGTTCTGATACAGGCAGTGCAACATCGAACTTATAAACGCCCTTTTCAACGCACAAGGAGGGCGGAATGATCAGGCAGGGGTTCGAGGAGCTGATATCAACATCTGAAATTTCCGGCTCATCCAATATTATTCCGGCAAAAGGGGTATCCCTATCGGAACGATATATGGATACTGTACCTACTGTAGCAGAAAAGGGAGAGGAATCGAAAAAAGCACCCCCGCCTGCACAATCTCTATATAGAACTATGGTCACCTCGTATTGCCCGGGACCAATGCAATCGTAAAACATATCCCCACCAATAATATGTCGTCCTTCCAACTGAAAAGATAAAAAGACAAAGCAACTGAACATTATCAGCATGTTCTTAAAGGCAAACATAATTTATAATTTTCATCAAGTGATTAACGAATATAACCAAGACATCTGTATTTGTTGCAATTACCGCAACATAATCCATTTTAGTGCAAGCAATCAGCGGATAACATCGCTCCTTTAGCTATTTCTTCTCTCATTTTATTTATCTGCGACCCATGGAATATAATTCGGGTGTGAACAATAAAACTCACAGAAGAGTCTGTTATAAATAAGTTGAGTAGTTGAACTATGAAAATATACAAGAAATTAGACTCGGAATGGATTAAAACAATGCGCAGGGGTAGTGTTTTGCTTCATCCAACCGATACGATTTGGGGCTTGGGGGCTTCGGCATTTTCCAAGAAGGGCTTTGATAAGATTTACTCCCTCAAAGGCAGAGACAGGTCGAAGCCTTTAGTGCTATTAATAGATTCCATAGATCGCCTCAAAAAGTATGTGCATAAAATTCCCCCAAGAATTGAGACATTGCTATTTTACAATGAACGACCACTCACTTTGATCTATTCCGATGTAACAATGCTACCGGAGCATATTTTGGCCCCGGATGGCTCGATCGCCATTCGAATTGTTCAAAAAGCAGTTGTCAGAGACCTAATAACAGAATTAGACCAACCAATTCTATCTACTTCTGCCAACATCTCTGATGCTGACTTTCCAAAATCCTTTGAAGATGTCACCGGAGAAATAAAAAATGGAGTTGATATGATTTTTCATCCCGATCTACCTCCTGCTGACCCAGAAGATGCGCAGCCTTCAGTGATTGCGCGTTTTGATAATGAAGGACAACTCAGCTTTCTCAGGAAATAAAAGAGCAGAAAAATATATCTTATCCCGAAGCAGATGTTTTTCTCTCATCGAAAGTTACGGGCGTATTCCAATAATCAAATACACTCTCCAATGCATTATCGCCTTGCAGGATGGCTTCATTGGCTCTATCCTTCTGGCCTGTGAACATAAAGTAATAATACAGTAATTGTTTTCTAAAGTGCTCATTAAAAGGTATTTCTTCACCACAATGCTCCGAAAACTCATCAGTGTTAAGTAGATACTGCCTCCATTCCTCTACCAAAAAAGAATCATCAAAGGTTTTCGGCCATGGAGTATCATTTTTATACAAATTTTCATAGATAAATGAATGAATGTGATTGGAGGCCCATAGATTGCAAGAGGAGAAGGAAAACGAGTCCAGGGGGACAAAGATGTCCGGCACAATGCCCTGACCACTGATTAAAGGAGATCCGTATTTCGTTGTAAAAGAGAGGCTATCCAGGGAGGCAATGCTGTCCTTGTAGAAAAACTCGCCGCTCAAATAACGACGCTCGTTCGTATTTTCATAAATTCCTTCATCATATGGACGCTGAATCATTCGGCCACTGGGGGTGAGGTATTTTGCTGTTGTCAGCCGAATAGCAGATCCATCGGAAAGTTCAAATTGCTCTTGTACTAAACCCTTGCCATAAGATCGCTGTCCCACTACTATACCTCTTTCCCAATCCTGAATAGCTCCTGCCAAAATTTCGGAAGCTGAGGCCGAATTCTGGTTCACGAGAACGGCGACATCCCCAATACTAAAGAAACTTTTCCCCGTGCTAGAAAATTTTTTCTGCACACCCGTTCTGTTTTCGGTGTACACTAAAAGTTTGCCCTTATCCTCAAAAAGCTGGCTGAGAATTTTCACCACTTCGGAAAGGTAACCTCCCGGGTTATCTCTAACATCGATGATGAGTTTTTCCAGTCGATTATCCCGCGTCAGAGACTCCAGGGCTGTCATAAACTCCTGATAAGCATTCCCATTGAAGTGAGAGAGCTTAATATATCCGATCTCCGGCGAAAATGAAGTGGTGTACTCTACACTGTGATAGGCAATAGAGCCTCTTTCTAAAGATAAATCCCGGACTCGATTCTCAGACTGATCAAAAATTCTCAGTTGAACTTTAGAGCCATTGGGTCCTTTTATTAGGTTTTTGATGCTATCTGTTTGCTCCACTGTGGACAAAACAGTACCGTCTGCTTCCAAAATCAGGTCACCGGATTCCAGACCTGACTGTTCTGCAGGGCCCTCCTCTATTACCCGAATCACGACAATGGTGTCTTGCATTCTAAGATATTCAACACCAATGCCTTCGAAATTGCCTCTTGTACGTTCGTTGACATCCTGCAATTCACCTTTAGAAATATAAAAGGAGTGAGGATCAAGAGTATCCATAATAGATGAAATCGCAATATCCATGAGATGGTCGATATCTACATCTTCCACATAGTGCGACTCTACAAATCGGAGGACATCTATTATTTTGTGGTGATCAGAACGAGTTTTTAAAAAGGTGGAAGAGGAACTCTCCTCAGATATCGAGGAATCCGGACTATGGGTATTTAGAGTACCTCCAATGACAATACCAAAGGCTAACAGACTGATCATGATGACGGGCTGCCAGGGCCAAAAGGAATAGGAATCTTTTTGATTGGGCATAGTGCTATATTGAAGAGACAAAGGTAAAATAATCTCTCAGCGGTAAATGTTCACAAGCTTCAGAACTATCTAGTAAAATCTGGGGCGACGAACTTTTGCCATATGCTTAGCCAATCTGACTACCTGACAACAGTAACCAAATTCATTATCGTACCATGCATAGACCGTAATGGATTTTCCATCTGCAGAAACGATATTGCTCGTGGCATCCACAACAGAAGTGGAGGTCATGCCGATCGCACTGGTAGAGACGTATTCAGTATCTAAAGAGTAGTGGATTTGTTCCATAAAATCACCGGAAAGCGAAGCGTCTCTCAAAAGGTTATTTAACTTCTCCAGGTCGGTTTTATTCTTCAGGTGCAGATTCATTATAACGAGAGATACGTTAGGCGTAGGAACGCGCACAGCATTTCCCGTAAGTACACCTTCGAGATGAGGCAGCACTCGCGAAACGGCTTTGGCAGCCCCAGTGGTAGTTAAAACCATATTCAGAGCAGCGGC
>JAWLFI010000199.1:0-4430 GCA_041685645.1 Saprospiraceae bacterium
GTCGCTCGTCTCTACAAATATCAATTAACACACACAATCCGTCATCCCGCGCTTGACGCGGGATCCTTTGGAGTTTAATGTGCAGGGCGATGAGAGATGTACAATTGTTGATGGTTTAGATAGAGACGTACGGCCCACGCGGAGCGTGGCAAGCTTTACGTCTCTACAATAGCCCACGCGCGAGGCCTTAATGGTCTGAATTAGGATTTTTAGGATGGAAGGATGTCATGATTAGAGACGAGATTTTAGAAAAGGAGGTTATATTTCCAACCGCAAACCTTAATCATCAGCATTCTTTGTCATAAAGTTATGAATAATGCGGATTAATCCACTTCCCGCCCTCGAGCGGCTTCATACAAGACAAACCAATCTTGTCGATCCAGTTCGATAGCCAGACTGGTCATGGCCTCGCGGATGCGTTCACTTCGGGTGGTGCCCAGCACCGGATAGATTTGGCCAGGATGCGCCAAAAGCCAGGCGATGAGGAGCTGAGCTACTGAACTGTCGTATTTTTCACAAAGCTTATTCAGGGTGCCGGTGAGAGGAGTCGCGGTTTCGAGTTGCAGGGCGCTACCCATTGGAGACCAGGCTTGGGTTTGAATATCATATTGTTGATGGAAAAAGATAGTGTCGTCTTCCATCGGTCGCGGATGCGTGATAGAGCACTCGATTTGGTTAGTGAAAATGTCGAGCTCAGAGCCGAGATACCGCATCTGTTCGGGCGCGAAGTTGGATACGCCAAAGGCGCGTATTTTTCCGGCTTTTTGTAACTGTTGTATGGCTTCGGCTATCTCGGACACTTGCATCAGCGGACTGGGGCGGTGTAGGAGGAAGAGGTCGAGATAGTCGGTGTCCAGATTTTTTAGAGACTGCTCGGCTTGCCTGATGATGTAAGACGAGCGATAATCATAGTGTTTCACTCGGCTGTTGCGATCGGGGTTGACCAATTGTATGCCACACTTACTGATGAGTTGGACTTGCTCTCTGCGCACGGCACTTTGGCTTAGTGCCTTACCAAAAGTGGCTTCGGTCGTGTAGTTACCATAAATATCGGCATGATCAAAGCTGGTGACGCCCAGATCGACATTCTCCCCAATGCGTTCGGTCATTTTCTGGGAGCTTAGATCTTTGCCCCAAACGCCCCATGTCATACAGCCCTGAATGAGCCTTGAAAACTTTGGTTTCATGGGATGAAAGTACGAAAAGGTCGTGAACTTGAGAGGGTAAGGTCAGGATTGATTGATAATCAGATGGCTTGGGTTGATGTCAGATAGAACAAACTGGGGGCCGAATGGTCGACGGCAAACATGCATCGATCTTCGAGAAATGATTGAAAAGCCGCCTGTGGCGGCTGCGCGTAAGGGGTGGGAGGGGCGCTGAGCGAAGCGATGGCGGTCCCGAGAACGCCGTAGGCGATCTCGGGGACGGAACCCCCGGACGACCCGACCCCGCCTACCCTAGGGCAGGCGGGGATACGCCCAAAAAAGTAAGCAAACGACAAAATAGATGTAAAGCCCGGTACTGATAAGTGGTTTCCCAATATTTTTCACTATGTTTCATTATGGGTTCTTAGAATCCGAAGAAATATTTATCTAAATCCCAACTATGCGAAAGTTTTTATCTCTCTCTTTATTGGTTTTTACCTTTTTTTCGGCGACCGGACAATTACTGGTCGATGATTTTGATGGAAATTCTACGATTTCGGGCTGGTATGCCGATGATGCCTTGATGGATACGGCTTTTGCAAATCCTTTTATGGATGGAACGAATCCTTCTGCTACGGTTTTGAGATACGAAGATGAGGGAGGCACTTTTGCCAATATTGGTTTTGACGCGGGTGAGCGAATTCACATCTCGGACGAAACGCCATTCAGCATAAAAATATATGTACCCTCTGATGGGGTGACGGGCAATCAACCGAATCAAGTTTCTCTGAAACTACAAGATGGAAATCTGGCTCAGCCCTGGATCACACAAACTGAAATCATACAATCGATTCGTATGGATGAGTGGCAGGAAGTGACCTTTGACTTTGTAGAAGACCCTTATGTCAATTTGGACCCCAATAGTCCTTCGCCGATAGAGCGGATGGACTTGAATCGGGTGGTGCTTCAAGTCAATGGGGAAAATAATAACGACCGGGTCGTGGCATACATCGATGATTTTTACTTTGAAGGCGACTCTTCGAATGAGGGCAACGATCCGACCTATGACGAGATCGTGTGGGAAGAGGAATTTGAAGAAGATGGGCCAGTGGACAGTGAGAAATGGCATCATCAAACGGAGCTACCGCTGGGCGACAGCTGGTTTAATGGAGAGGTTCAGCACTATACAGACCGCATCGATAATACCTATGTAGAAAATGGTATACTGCAGCTGGTGGCTAAAAAAGAGACCTTCACAGATCAGGGGGTTACGAAACAATACACTTCAGCGCGCCTAAACTCAAAGTTTGCCTTCACTTATGGGCGCGTTGAGGTAAAAGCCAAATTGCCTTCGGGAGTGGGCACCTGGCCGGCGATTTGGATGCTGAATAAAAATATCAATGAAATCGGGGCGTATTGGTATGAGCAAGGATATGGTACGACGGACTGGCCGGATTGCGGCGAGGTGGATATTATGGAGCACTGGGGCCGGAATCAAAATTACGTACAAAGTGCGATGCACACGCGCTCGAGTTTTGGGGGAACGGTTAATAAAGGCGGTCGAAATCTGCCTACGTCTTCCACTGAATTTCATGTATATGCGTTGGATTGGTATCCGGATCGAATGGTGTTTAGCGTGGATGATGTGGTGCACTATACCTATGAGCCGCAGGAACAAAATCAGGAGACCTGGCCCTTTGACGAAGAGCAGTATTTGTTGTTGAATATTGCCATAGAACCGAGTATAGATCCAACATTTACGGAAAGTGCTATGGAAATCGATTACGTTCGGGTGTATCAGGAAAGTGCGGTGTCTTCATCGGATATGATGCCCAAGCCCAAGATTACCTTTTCGCCGAACCCCACCTCTTCCCGATTGACCCTTGAGAGTCCGGCGGAGGCAGTCGGCAGTTCGCTTATCATATATGATGCGCAGGGCCGAGTGGTGCAGAGTAAGTCTATTGAAAGCGAGCGAATGACACTGGACGTTTCGCATTGGCCCAGGGGTATGTACTTCCTCCAGCAGGGGGAAAATGGTCGAAAGCAGACGTTTACACTTGTGAAACAGTAAGTAGAGACAGGGCTCCTCCTACGCCTGCGGCTTCGGCAGGGCGAAGCACCGCCTTCGCTGCAGTTTCGGCGGGACAAGGCAGGGCGCGGGGCGTTTTAATGGCGCCATCGGCGGTGTCCTGTCTCTACAATGGCCCACGCGCGAGGCCTCAATATCTGAATTAGGATTTTTAGGATGAGAAGATGGATTATCGGCCGAAAAAATGTCGTTTCTATCCCTCCTGATATTCCGGGCTCTCGAAGGAATAGCCGAACTTCTCGATTTCCCGACGAAATATCTCAGCGACCAACTGCCTCCTTGTATTGTTATAAAAAGTAGAATAATGCTTCTTTTTCTTTCGCAGTTTGTTCTTGGTTTTCGGCAATTGATTAGCGGGAAGATCCAATTGCTCACAAAGTTCCTGATAGTCTTCATTGAGGTGCTCAAATCGAATGTGATAGTCACAAATCAATTGATCCCGGGAATCAAAATAAAATCTAGATGAGTCTAAATA
Source organism: Saprospiraceae bacterium (assembly GCA_041685645.1). GTDB lineage: Bacteria > Bacteroidota > Bacteroidia > Chitinophagales > Saprospiraceae > JAWLFI01. The sequence continues at coordinate 3,710 of JAWLFI010000199.1, forward strand.
AGGTCGGTAGGTTCGAATAAACAAATCAAAGGGATTGCGCTCCTTCCCACTCAAGCTTCCGTGGAGTTGAAACCACGCTTTTCTAGTTTTTATGTGCTTTTTCTTCAAAAAAATGAAGCGTTCTTTCGCGCTGAACAGTTTGGACAATTTATCCCTGAGGTCCGCCTCCTTGTTTTTCTTAGGCATAGGGCGTTTTTTTCCCCAAACGAATCGGGAAACCGTCTGATCCCAGGGATTTCTAACAACGGAAATCTTGAAATAACTATCCCAGATTTTTCTTCCCACTCTTTTCTCAATTTCTCTCGGTGGCATGTGGTTAAAGAACCCCTTTTCCCGATAATTCCTGGCCGGGTGATGATATTGGGTCTCATCTGCTTTGGGATTGAATTTAGTTATGGGAGTGATAATATCCTCCTCACCACAGCACTGAGCCAGCGCAATTTCTATACTGGTACCTGCTACTTTGATGGGCTTGATGAAAATAAATTTATGTTTGTGAGAAACGATCATTGTCAGTGGTTTCAATCTAGAATATCCAGTGAATATCGGCACAATAAATAAAGTAACCAAAAAAGACCGCTGAAGGCTTTCTATACTTTCCGGGACGATCCCTACCGGTCCTTGATATCTTTTGGGAAATAAATTAGATAATAAATAGGCAAAGAGATACTGCCTATATGCTTTTGGAGCTAATTTTGTGAAATTTTTGCACATCATGGAA
>JAWLFI010000200.1:0-4424 GCA_041685645.1 Saprospiraceae bacterium
TGCGTTTATGAGAACCAAAAGATTGATCTGGTCAATCGCCTCATAGCCGACAAACCCAATTATGAAAGTATTCTCATTTTCTGTTCTACTAAAAAGAAGGTAGCAGAACTGAGCCGCGCCCTTCAGCGCAATAAATATTCGGTAGCTGATATCAGCTCGGACCTCGATCAATCCGACAGAGAAAAAGTACTCAATTCTTTTCGCGCGAAAAACACCCGCGTCCTCGTAGGTACGGATGTCGTTTCCCGGGGTATCGATATAAAGGACATTAATTTGGTCATCAATTTCGACGTACCTTCCGATGCCGAGGATTACGTGCATCGCATCGGCAGAACGGCTCGTGCCAATACTACGGGAGTCGCTCTCACATTTATATCACCCAACGATATGAGAGATTTTGCCAGTATCGAAAAGCTCATAGGTAAAGAGGTGCCTAAAGCTCCGCTTCCCCCGGAATTGGGAAAAGGACCCGAATGGGATCCAAATGCCAAACCCGAGCGCAGAGGCCGCAAAGGAGGCCATAGCCACTCCGGCAAAGGAGGAGGCAGAAAGTCATCCGGAAGAAAATCTAGTGGTCCGGGCCGAGGATCGAACAGAGGGCGAAAGGGATAATCTCCTCTACTTCTATTGAATCTCTTCAGACCGTTTTTGAAAGGGCCAGGGGCGTTTTTCAAAGGCCGCTGGATAGTGTTTCATCAACCAGGCAATGCCCCAGGTGCTGAAGAAGGTAAAGCTACTGTAAAGTATGGCCACCAGTGAAATTTCTGAGTTTTCCAGAATTTGAGTGGCAATAAAAATAGCCAGAGCAGCATTTTGCAATCCCATTTCCACGGCAATTGTATAGCGATCCCGAGCCTTCAAATGCGCTATTTGAGCGACTTTATAGCCCATGTACATCGTTATAAAATTGAAAAGAATCAGCGGGATAAGTAACTCTATATTCCCAAGAAATTCAGCGGGTTGTCCTATGTCGTCAAAAAACAGGGCATAGGCAAAAACAATCAGCAATAAAGCCGGTAAAATGATGCGCAACGGCTTCTTCATAATCCTTATGATCTTCTGCGGACCATATTCATTTGTCAAAACACCTAAAATAACGGGAATGACTACCGTTAGTAAAATTTCCTGAACAGTATTTTGAAAGGAAAGTGATATCTCAGTTTCTTTCCCTAAAAATAAATAGAGCGCGGTGGATACATAAAAGGGAATGCTCAGCAGTATGATAAAACTATTGAATGAAGTCATGGAGACAGAAAGCGCCACGCGTCCTTTTAACATAGCCGTAACGAGATTGGAAGCCGTCCCCCCGGGAGCAGAGGCAATCAGTACGATACCCACTTTGTATAAGGGATCTATGGGCAGTAACCAAGCCATCAAAAATGCAATTATCGGCAGTAGAATCACCTGACTCATCAGCCCCAGCAAAATCGCTTTGGGGTAAATAAACACCCGTTCGAAATTCTTGAATTTCAAATTTAGGCCAATGCCATACATGATTAATGCTATGGCCAGTGGAATAATAAAATTGGTGTTCTCCATACTTCGGTCGCCATTCTCTTCTCGCCGACCCTCCCGGCTATTATTGCGAAAATAATAAAACCCAGTTTCTATTCGAATGTTGTCAATAGCTAAGTTCTCTTTTATTTTTTTAGGGGGAATCCCGTGGCGTTTCACTCCGTTTCGACGCCACGGGACCGGGCTATGCGCGGCTTCGCAGAGCTCGGTCTCGTCCAGACGAGACGCTAGCGCCCGCTACTATCCCTTTCCCGACAGTGTCCGGGCACTCGCTTCAGGCCACCCCACTGTGGCGTTCTGTTAGCGTGGTAGATTCCCTCCGATTTAAAAAAATAAGAGCAAGTTGGATATTTGGCATATAATAGGGAGTCTATCTATAATAATTGCTTGCAATTATGAGTCTTTCATTAACTTAGTGCACAGCTTGTACGACCAATTAATTTCTTACAATGATCAAAAGCGCAGATAAATTTTTCCAACTCCTTTCTCATACACTCGTTTTTGGGTGCTTTCTTTTCTCGACCAGCTTTTCTTTTCTGTACAGTCAAGAAATATGTGATAACGGAATAGACGACGATGGAAATGGACTTATTGATTGTTTTGATCCGGCCTGCTGCGAAGAATGCCCCGATCATTACTATTCGGATTGCGATAGCATTCTCTGCGAGGTGGAAAGGCCGGAAGACCCGGAATTTACCTGGAGAGAACTTTGGTCCTTCTCCAATGATTGGGTCAATGGAAATACTCCGCTCGTCGGCACCTTGAGAACAGCGGATGGTCCGGTCATCGTTGGTATGAGCAGCACGAACGTGGGCATGTCCTCTGTCGAGGATCTGCTCCTGGTGCGCGGAGATAATGGAGACTTATTGCGTCGAATTTCCACTCCGGAAGTGTCTCAGTATGCTTCCGGCATAGGCCTGGCAGATGTAACGGGAGATGGAGAGGGAAATATCATTATTGCACTCTCAGAAGACAGTCCGATGAATCGTTTTCTTCAATGCTATAACGCAGACGGAGATTTAATCTGGACCAGTGACGAGCCCCATGGCTACAGCTCTGTCGATCAGCACCTAACTCCTCAATTTGCTGACTTTAACGCCGATGGCCGTGCTGAAATCTATGTGGGTAATGTGATTTTTGATGGTGAGAGCGGAAGAAAGTTGCTCTCCGGTGGCATCGATAACCACAGTGGTGCACAAGAGGCTCGGGAGCCGGGGTACCGTTTTGCTGCCCCCGTAGCTGCTGATGTGCTTCCCGATGGATTCTGTCCCAACTGCGATGGGCTGGAATTGATTGCAGGAGGCCAGGTTTATTCCGTCGATATTGACAGTGAGACGATCGAGATTGCCGCTAGCCTCGATACTGGTCAGTACGGCGATGGATTCACTGCCATTTGCGATATAAATAACAATGGGGAACTTGATATCATCGTTGCTCAGAGAATTGGAGACGAGCTATTTACATATGTTTGGGATCCACGAAATGAGCTGGTTCTGGGAACTTATACTCACGACTCGCCATTCTCCACTACCTTTAGTGGTGGATCCTCTGTACCTCTTTTGACTGACCTCAATGATAATGGCTGGACGGATATCGTCTTTTCCACCTCAATGGAAATTGTAGCCCTTCAAAATGAGGGGAATGGCACCTTTTCTCCTTTTTGGCAAATAGATACTCAAGACCTTTCCGGCCGATCCGGTCCGGTGGCTTTCGACTTTACGGGTAACGGCAGTCCGGAAATTATTCATCGTGGACAAGATTTTTTACGCGTCATTCGCGCCATCGACGGTGAAGTCCTGGAAGAAAGGGCTTGTTTCTCAACCACTTTGATTGAAAAGCCGACCATTGCGAATATTGACGCAGATCCTCAGGCCGAGCTTTTGGTGAGTTGCGGCAACAACTTAGAAGTGTTCACTTCAGGCGCTACGCCCTGGCGGTCTGCGCGCCCCGTATGGAATCAACTCCACTACTTCAACACACACGTAGAAGACGATCTCTCCATACCGGCTCATATGCAATCGATTCAAATACCCGAAACGGGTGGAGAGCGCGATCTCAATCGGTATTTGGAGCAATTTAGTCGCTCTGTGTCTCCCGGTCCTGACTTTGTATTTGATGATATAACCATAGTTTGTGAAAACGGTAGCAAGTTTGTTGAAATGACCGTATGCAATGAAGGTGATTTGCGTTCTCCCGTTCAATTGTTTATCGCTGCATACGCGATGAATCCCATAGAAATACTCAATCCGCCGGCATGGAATGTTCAAGAACCCAATTTTTTAGATGCGGGTGAGTGCGTGGAGCTGCGCTATGTATTTCCTCCTTTTGGCAATTTGGATGAAGCTTATTTTACTTTGAATATCCCACCGGGATTACCGATGATCGATACGACGGATGAAAATAGTTTTCTCACTCCCGAATGCGAATACAGTAACAACTTTGAACTCGTGGATTTGAGTCCTTTCCTCATCGAAGAGGTCAATTTAGGACCCGATACCGCAGTTTGTGCAGAACTGGTCGATGAGATCACACTGATGGCGGATACGACCTATCGCAGCTATATGTGGTCCACCGGGCAGATGACACCTTCTATCACAGTAAATCAGTCGGGTACATACAGTCTTATGGTTACTGACGAATGCGGAAATCAGGATATGGGAGAAATTGAGGTCTTGTTCGAGAATAGCCCGGATCTCATGTTGCCCGCGGATACTTCTGCCTGTGTGGGAGATACTCTTTTCTTTGCGATTGATGACTCATTTGAAGATGTATATTGGGTAAGCGATGGAGATACATTGTGCCGGAACTGCACGGCTTTTGATCTCGTTTTGCTCGAAGACATTAATCTGTTAGTGTCAGCCAGCAGAAATGGCTGTCCCGCGTCTCAGACAATTGAAATATTGGCTGAT
>JAWLFI010000201.1:0-4423 GCA_041685645.1 Saprospiraceae bacterium
GGAGTCGAAGGGTGCAGGGAGCGAGCGAAAAAGACGGTTGATTTGATTCATCCGAATGATCTTGCGAATATCTGCATTGACCATTGCCAGGGTAGGAAATGGAACTCGAATAGCAAAGATTGTGAGGGTAATTAGAAGTTAATCTGCAGACTTTAGGATTCCTCCGGAGGGGACTCCATAACCGGCTTAAGGCCCAAATCTTTTCCTTTTTCCAACATAAACGACCAGGCTGCCGCTTTATCATTGTGAATATTGCCATCTAAAATCGCCTCGCGTATGGCGGTTTTAATATCACCAACAGCTTTAGAGGGTTTGATCCCAAAGGCAGCCATAATTTCATCGCCGCTGATGGGGGGCTCCCAATTGCGCATTCTGTCTTTTTCTTCTACCTCTTCTATTTTTGCTCGCAAGCGTTCATAATTGGCTAGATACCGCTTGACCCGGCTCGGATTCTTTGAGGTAATATCAGCCTCGCAGAGAAGCATGAGGTCATCGATGTCGTCCCCGGCCTCATACAACAGTCGTCGAACCGCTGCATCTGAAATATTCTCTTTGGTTAGACTAATCGGTCGCAGGTGCAAGCGCACCAACTTCTGAACGTATTTCATCTTGTGATCCAGACTGAGCCGCATGCGCTTAAATATCTTGGGCACCATTTTGGCGCCCACGGCGTCATGACCATGAAAGGTCCAGCCGTGATCGGGGTGAAATCGCTTCGTCGCCGGCTTGGCAATATCGTGCAATATAGCCGCCCACCGCAGAAGAATATTATTGGATTTGACCGCGACATTATCGAGGACTTCCAGGGTGTGATAGAAATTGTCCTTATGCCTGATTCCCTTGCGCACCTCAATGCCGCGAAGATTTTCCATTTCCGGAAAAAACCGAATCAAGAGATTCGCCTGAGAGAGGAGTTGAAATCCTATAGATGGTTTTGGAGCTGCTATAATCTTTTGCAACTCCGTGGAAATCCGCTCCGCCGATATGATATCCAGACGTTCTGCATGATTCTGAATGCCCTGAAACGTCTCGTCATCGATGCGAAAATCAAGTTGAGTCGCAAATCGAATCGCCCGCATCATGCGCAGGGGGTCATCGGAAAAAGTTTGCCCGGGTTCTAAGGGCGTGCAAATCCGCTTGATCTCCAGGTCCTTGCGCCCATCGAAGGGATCAATGATCTCTCCGAAAGAATCAGCCTGGAGACTTATGGCCATGGCATTGATGGTGAAATCACGTCGATACTGGTCATCTTCCAAACTGCCCGGAGCGACCGTCGGTTTCCGGGAATCTTCGACATATGACTCCTTGCGAGCGCCTACAAATTCCAGTTCCCAGGAGTCTAATTGTATCATTGCAGTACCAAAGCGCTGAAAAATACTAACTTTAGACGATGTGGGAAAGCGCTCAGCCACCGCCTGCGCCAAAGCCGGTCCATCACCTACTGTAACCAAATCCACATCTTGCTCGTCGCGATCCTGTCTTCTTTGCATGAGGCGGTCGCGAACAAAGCCTCCAACGACATAGACTTCCTGCTCCAGAGTCGCGGCCACTTCTCCTATGGTCTTGAACAGAGCAGTCTCCTCTCTCGTCAATGATAATTGCTCGGCGTATTTCATGCGTGTAGTACTTTTCCATCGCCATACACTGCTTGAATTTCAGACAAGGTATCATACAATTCAGAGGTGTAATCAGAGGTCACGAGGCGGGACCGATAGGTTTTTATATTTGGAAACCCCTTGAAGTAATTCGTGTAGTGCCGTCTCATCTCTAAGACGCCCAACTTCTCCCCTTTCCATTGTATAGAATGGGTCAAATGTTGGCGAGCCGCTTCTACTCGTTCCTCTACAGTGGGCGGAGGTAAGAGCTCTCCCGTTGCTACAAAGTGCTTTATTTCCCGAAAAATCCAGGGATTCCCTATACTGGCCCGGCCAATCATTATACCATCTACTCCATACTTATTCTTGTATTCCACCGCTTTCTGCGGCGAATCAATATCGCCATTTCCAATCACGGGAATGTGAATCCTCGGATTGTTTTTCACCTCGGCAATCAGATTCCAATCTGCCTCTCCCTTATACATTTGCTGTCGGGTTCTTCCGTGTATAGAGATGGCGTGAATCCCCACATCCTGCAGGCGTTCAGCTACCTCTACAATATACTTTGTGTCATCATCCCAGCCGAGTCGCGTCTTGACCGTCACCGGTAGATTCGTCGCTTTGACCACTGCTGAGGTGAGTTCTACCATGGCATCTATATCCCTCAAAATGCCGGCGCCGGCATTTTTACACACCACCTTTTTTACCGGACATCCATAATTGATATCCAGAACTTCCGGACCCGCTTCTTCAACGATTTCCGCTGCGCGCATCATAGAATCGATTTCAGCGCCGAAAATCTGCACTCCAATAGGACGCTCCTCCGGATAGATATCCAATTTCTGCACGCTTTTCTCAGCATCGCGAATGAGTCCCTCCACACTGACAAACTCGGTGTACATCATATCACAGCCCTGCTCCTTGCAAAGCGCTCGAAAGGGAGGGTCACTCACATCCTCCATCGGGGCGAGAAACAGAGGGAAATCGCCGAACTTCACACTTCCAATATTCATTCCATTCCTTTTTAGTGATGCAAAAATACAATCCCCGGGCGATATCCCGAGGAAATGCCGGAAAGATGGCGAAAAAATGATGCCCATCCAGAAAAAAATATACCCTTTCAACCAATTAAACTCAAAGGATTGCATGAATATTTTCTATATTGCAAACCAATTTATAAGGGTACACTACCATGATAATTGCAGTCATCATCACCTTTTTAGCGGGATATACATTGATCGTGTTTGAGCATCCGCTGCGATTGGACAAGACCGTTCCCGCACTTCTCATGGCCGCCTTGAGCTGGGCCATTATTTCTATGGGCGATCTACCCAGTTTTGACTACGACATGGAAGAAATTGCCATGGATAGTTCTCTACTCCACCACCTCGGAAGCACGGCAGAAATTCTTTTCTTTCTCATTGGCGCCATGACCATTATAGAGTTGATCGAGCTTCACAATGGGTTCTCTATTATCACCAATAAGATTAAAACCAGAAATAAGATCAAATTACTTTGGATCATCTCCATTATGGCCTTTTTATTATCGGCCACATTAGACAACCTCGCCAGTATCATCGTCATCGTATCACTTCTTCGCAGGATTGTACCCCGACGAAAGGAGCGGATTTGGTTCCTCGCAATGGCCGTTCTCGCTGCGAATGCAGGGGGTGCCTGGTCCCCTATTGGAGATGTAACCACCACCATGTTGTGGATTAATGATAAAGTGACCACAGTAGGACTGATTAAAAACTTGATTCTACCCTCTATTGTATGCATGATAGTCCCAACCCTGATCGCCGCCCGCATGAAAGCTTTCCGGGGAGATATTACCGCTTCTATCAACGTGGGATCTGAAAATATAGGAGAAAAAGAATTTTCTTCTAGTAAGAAAATGTTTTTCGTTGGCATTGGAGGGCTCATCTTTGTTCCCATTTTCAAAACAGTCACTCATCTTCCGCCCTACATGGGAATGATGCTTTCTCTGGCTGTGGTTTGGATGATTGCAGAATACACCAAGCCATATCACCCCTTCGACGAACGCAAGCGCTTTTACTTTTCAGCCGAGCGAGCCCTGGCAAAAATAGAAATGCCGTCTGTACTTTTCTTTCTCGGAATCCTAATGTCTGTAGCTGCCATAGAGTCACTTGGCCTGCTACATATGCTGGCAGACCAACTCGACGCATTTTTCCCCAATAGAGACATCGTTATTTTATTGCTCGGGACCTTTTCTGCCATGTTCGACAATGTACCACTTGTCGCAGCGAGTATGGGGATGTACGACGCACCAATAGATGACCGCCTATGGCATTTTATCGCCTATGCAGCAGGTACTGGAGGTAGCATGATGATTATCGGTTCCGCCGCAGGTGTGGCTGCCATGGGTCTGGAGAAAATCGACTTCATTTGGTTCTTTAAGCGCATTAGCTTTCTCGCCTTTCTCGGGTTTATCTCCGGCGCGGTCGTCTATCTGATTTTCGCTCCCTATTTACATTAGGTTACCTTCGGAAACTATCCTTTTGCGCGAACAGCCATTTTTTTAAATGGCTTAGATGTAAAATATGCACGTAATCATCGTTTATCCTCAGTCACTTTGCTATGGCTAGTGTCATTACCACTAAATCCGTTATAGACCAAGTCTTGATCTTTTTGCTCATGTCTGCGTTGCTTCTCAGTCGCGTAGCTAAGGCGCCGTGGTGAGCGGAGCCGAACCACTAGGCTCCATCGTCTCGCCTTGATTGCGCACATATTTTTCACCTTCCCATCAAAAAACAGTTTCCGGAGGTTCCCATTAACCCAACAAGCCAAATTGTTCCAGATGGTGTTTG
>JAWLFI010000032.1:0-18121 GCA_041685645.1 Saprospiraceae bacterium
TACACCACATGCACATATTCGGCCCCCGTATCACTTACCTTTTGCCAAAATTTTAGATTTGAAAAATACGAGCTACTTTTTGTAGCGCCGGCCTTGATTCCCACGGCATGAATTTTGTCGGAAAAATCGACGAGTAGATCAACTTCTTTTTTCTGTTTGTCTTGCCAGAAATATAAATTGCTCCTCATTCCCCGGTGGGCCCTGAATTTCAGAAATTCATTGACCACAAAGTTTTCAAAAATATTCCCAATCAAATAATGTGAAGAAAGTTGTTCGGGCGACTCTATGCCCAGGAGGGAACTGAGAACTCCGGTGTCATAGAAGTACAGCTTGGGCGACTTTGTAATTCGCTTATTGAAATTCTTATAGTACGGTTGTAGAAAGTGGATGATATAACCCGCTTCTAATATCGAGAGCCACTGTTTGGCCGAATTGGGGCTGATGCCCGTATCGTTCGCGAGACTGGCGTAATTAAGCGGCTGGCCAATGCGCCCCGCACACAATTGAAGAAAACGATGAAAAAGGTGTAAATTCTCAATGTTTTGAATTTGTCTTACATCCCGTTCTACATAAGTGGAGATATATGAAGGATAGAAATCCACAGCAGGTATCTGCCGATCATAGATAGCCGGATAGGCACCTGAAAATAAGCGAGAGTGCAAGGAAAGCTTCTCCGGGATTTCCGTCATAGAGAGGGGAAGTAAGCGCAAAATAGCTGTTCTTCCGGCCAGGGATTGAGAGATGCTTTCCATCAATTGAAAATTCTGACTGCCGGATAGGACAAATTTCACTTTTCCCTCGTCTACCAGGGTTTGGATATAGGAAAAAAGGTGAGGAGCGCGCTGAACTTCATCAAATATAGCCCCTTCGGGATAGTTACTCAGAAATCCGCGTGGATCCTCTATTGCAATTTGCCTGTCGTCCGGATCCTCCAGCGAAACATAGGGCAAATTGAGGTTAAGCATTCTCAATAAGGTCGTTTTACCCGACTGCCGGGGCCCCGTCAGAGATATAACAGGATATTTTTTCCAAAGAGACCAAAACTTTTCTTCTAATATTCGTTGAAACATATTTTAAATATACTACATAAAATGGACAAATCTGCATTTGAAATGCAGATTTGTCCATTTTGGGCTTTTGATTGCAGAAGAACAGAAATAAATCTGTTCATTTTATTGACATAGATTTGTGGCAATACTACAGTTGCAGAGTAGCAGTATTTTAATTCTCTTATTCAAAAAAACAAAATACCGCTAAAGCGCCACACGGTCTACGTCTTCTGCGTTCTATACACCCCATCAGCTACAGAACAAAGATTAACGCGAGATAGGGAGGATGAAAAGAGGGGGCATCTCAGGTGCGCAGTCAAGGTGAAATCCCAATGCATTGCATCTGCCATAAAAGCCATCACCCTAAAAGTCCAGCCCGAGCGAAATATACAAAATAGGGTCTTGAATCACTCGCGTTTCCAACCCCCAGGCATAATCCATCCGAAGGAAATATCCAAACAAGTCGGCGCGAACTCCTCCTCCAAAACCGACGAGTAAGGGATCCCGAAAATAATTCACATCTACTTCTACAGTAGGAGGGTTTTCAAGAGTGACGGTGTTGAGCGGGTTCTCATCGCTAAAAGGGGATACCCCATACCAGGCGGTGCCCGCATCCAGGAAGGCGATAAATTGAAAGGTGCGCAAGAAGTTAGATCGAATCCGGCGCCGACTTAGGTAGTTAAACGGAGCGACCCGAAACTCCAAATTTGACACCATATAAGAGGCACCGTTTCTAGCATTCTGCGGGAACCCTCGCATATTTCCGGCCAGGGTTTCAAAGGCGAAATTGCCATCCTTGGGAATGGGCATGTTCTCTGCGTTTTGCGCAAACAACCAATTATCGACTCCACCCATAAAAAACAAGAGTTGCTCAGAACCAAAGGAGGCCGCTCCGGCCAGTCGGCCCGCCAGAATGGCGTGCCGCCCCACGGGAATATAGTGCCGGGCATCTAAGCCCACGATGGTCATGAATCCATCATTGAGACTAAAATTCCAGGGTGAAAACTGCACTTGATATCGATTCATAAACTCCACCCATACCTTATATCGCGATCCCCGGAGCATATTCTTCATCAACCAATAGGTATTGTCAAATACGTACTCTCCCTTCAACCCAACGCGCTGTATGTTTTCTGCCGGAGTCTCCAGTGTGGGGCGATTCGTCGATAAAATATTGTAGGTGTCAAAGCGAGCGGTTGCCGTGAGGCGGAAAGAGCGAAATATATCCAGAGGGTAGCGCAGTTGGTATATGCCGATTAAATCCACATTTCTACTCTCAGTTGGGCGACCGACATCCGAGGGGATTGTCTCTTTCTGTGACCGACGATACAAGGCATAGCGCTTGTCCCATCGCTTTTTATTATCGTCGAAATATATAAAATATTCGGAGCCATTAAAGGTGGTGGGAAATCGCACACCGGCTGTTATTTTATAATCCTCAAACAAGTCGGATACCGTAAACTTCCCCAGCAGGCCCAAAGGCGGAAAACTAAAGCCTTGTGGTTGGCCGGCAAAGGTGTTGAGTCCACCAAATAAAGGTTCATTATCCATGCGGGTAACAAATTCGGCAAACTTAAATCGCAAGCGATAGGCGTTGGCCTGATTCGCATTAAAGCGAGGATAGTCCCTTTGCTGGGGTTCCCATCGACTCAATATATCCGGCAGGGAAAGCGGGGCATTGGTCTGAGCCTTTGTTTGCTTTCTCTTCTCTTCAATGTTCGGGGGATCCTCAAAAGGCGATTGAAACCGGTATTTCTTTTCGGGCTCTTTGGGTTCCTCTGTGCTTGAGGGCGTGGGGACCGGTTGACTCCTCCGGCGCTCTAATTCGCGCTGCTGAGCGGTATGGTAGTTGGGTACAATATCGGCAGAGCTGAGTTCTGCAAGGGGTTGCAAAAAGAGCCGATGGGTCATTCGATTAGATGCAGTGAACGCCAGTTGCTCTCCACCTACACTAAAGCGATCCACGTGAGTACCATAATTGGTCAGGTTGCTGGGGTTCAGTGTAAACACAGTGTCTATCCATGGCGACTCGGACTCGATAAGCCGTTGATCAATACGGAGCAACTTTCTCTCCTCTGCCAGGCGGATGACGCGTCCGGTACTCAATTGAATTTCTTTTCCCACCGTATCGACATTAGAGAAGAGCTGGCCTCGGAATAACCGCTTCATTCCGCTGTGGGTCGCCTGATAATACACCTGGCCATCCTCCGCGAGCTGGGGTTGTCGCTCATCGATATTCGGCGTGCGCGTCAGCCGGTCTAGTCTTCTCGCATCCTCTGTTAAATCCAAAAAGAAAACATCAAAATTATTCAGGGGAACAGCTGTATCCCGTCGCTGAGGAGTCAGCAATTCATTGTTGCGATTGGAACTAAAGAGAACGCCCTGGCGCCCATTGATGGTCGCTCGACGGACATCGCGATTATCGAAATAGTCCTCCGTCAATTGCTCTAAGTTGCGATTGCGCAATTGAAACAGATACAGATCCACATATCCGCGTTCAGAAGCGGACAACACTAATCTCTGATTGTCTAAAAAGTCAAATTCGTAGATGCGCTCTATTCGGCTATCTATGCGAACTCGTCCTTCCTCCTCTGTGCGTAGATTCCAGTATTGAAAATATCGCTGATCAGCTCGCTCATAGATCATACCCAAAATTTGTCCTGAGGGATTCCACGCCAAAAGGGGATTGTCCGGGTCCGTTTTCTGAAAAGGGTTGCGGAATCCCCGCTTGAGCTTCAATTCTCTCTCACCGTCCCCGTCTCTCACAAATACCCGGTATTTCCCAATATCTTGCGTAACGTAGGCCAGAGAACTTCCGGATGGGTGCAAGGCGAGCTGAACATAGGGTAAATCTTTGTTCTTGTCGACTTCTATTTCCCGGCCCTTCGGCAGGCTATCCCAGTATTTCAGCTCCTCGCGAAAGCGTGACATCTGAGTATCAAAAGCCTGCTGGGTCAAAAGGTCAAGCCCCGTCCCCAAACTATATAAAAAGGTCGTTTCCAAATTGCGGTTGATTCGATTCAGATAGAGCAAATTGGAAATGACATCCCGCCCATAGGTCTCCTGCACGTAATTCCAGAAAATATGCCCGGCCAGTTTCGGATGATCTCTTGAGAAGTCGTGAAAATCCAGAAACTCTCCACTGAGTAGGAGCTGACGGAGCCGATTATCGAGCTCGGGATACCACTCTTCCCCCATGATGGAGACAATCCCATAAGTGTACCAAAAGGGCAAATCGGAACTGACAGCATTTTGAACGAATTCCTGAATCGAAGTCCCCACCTGCATTTGATCCAGATAGACCTGAGTGATGCCCTCCCGAATCTGTCGCTTGAGCTCGCGGTGGTCTCCCGTGTGGTAAACAAACATTTTTGAATCCACGATTTTGGTCTCTCCCGTGCTGGACTGAAAGACTTCCTCATGGCCAATGTTACTTTGCTTAAAGTCCACCAGGTCGGCATAGACAATTAGGGCGATCTTTTCATTAAAGCGATACTCCAAGCGACGCCGGATATCGCTATTGTTCACTTCGGCCAATTGGGTGACCACATCCGCAATTTCCCGCGATTTGCCGTAGTAGTACACGATAAAATTCTGGCTCTCGTATTCATTCCAGTTCTTGAAATCTTCTGAATACTGCACTCGGTTTTTCCCAAACTCCTGCACCGTTCCCTGACTGAAAACGTCTGTTGCCAGACCGGCGAGAAACCACAGGCCCATCAAAAATCCCAATTTGTATAGCAGCTGCAATGGCATTGATTCATTATTTTCTGAAGAAACTCCCCTTTACAAAGAAAAATCTTCGTCTACTGCAATGTAAGAAAAGTTTGTGAGTCTCTCTCGCTCTGTGCCTCCTACTCTCTTACAAAGTAACGAAAGTTGATAAAAAGAAAACTCCCGGGGCACTGCCTTTGTTTCAATTTGTATATTTGTCTTTGACGAAAAGAAACCGAAGAGATGCTTCACATCAAGAGCTTTACTTTTAATCCCTTTCAAGAGAACACCTATTTGCTCTACAACGATCAGAAAGAGGTCTGGATTATCGATCCCGGTAACCAAAGCCCGGTCGAAGACCAGCAGTTATTGAATTATATAGAAGACAATAATCTGCGGCCCACTCGCATTATCAATACACACGCCCATTTGGATCATATTTTTGGCAATCAGAGTTTAGTTGAGGCCTTTGGCATCCCCGTTTATATGCATCCCGAGGAAGTAGAGATGTACAATGCCGCCCCGCAAGTAGCGCAAATGTATGGCTTGCCTCCCTTTAAGATTCCCGAAGTCACGCATTTTATTGATGTGGACAAGGAGATGAGCCTGGGAGAGATCAACTTCCGCGTCCTGTTTACGCCCGGCCATTCTCCGGCAGAAGTCAGTCTCTATCACTCTGATTCGGATACGCTAATCGCCGGAGACGTGCTGTTTCGCGACAGCATTGGCCGAACAGATCTTCCGGGCGGAGATCACGAGACACTTTTACATTCCATCCGAGAACAATTTTGGCCATTGCCCGACGCCACCCGCGTATATTCCGGCCACGGCCCCGAGACAACCATAGGCTACGAGAAGAAAAACAATCCCTTTCTCTAATCATTTTGCAAAAAATATGCCCCATATGAGGACGATTATCCCCGGTGAAATAGCCACTCGCGATTTACATCAATTTTTACTTGGTTGCGTAGCACCGCGCCCCATTGCTTTTGTGAGCACCCTGGATGAGAATGGCAATAAAAATTTAGCCCCCTATAGTTTTTTTAATGCCTTTAGCTCCAACCCCCCGATTGTCGTTTTCAGTTCTAACCGAAAAGTGTCAGATAATACGACGAAAGACACTTTACATAACATTCGCACCACGGGAGAGGCCGTTATCAATATGGTGAATTATGATATCGTACGGCAAATGGCCGTGACCAGTATTTCCTTTGATTCCGGAATAAGCGAATTTGAAAAAAGTGGCCTGACCCCCCTGCCCGGCAAATCCGTCAAAGCCTTCCGGGTAAAGGAATCGCCCGCCCATCTCGAAGTCAAAGTCGAAGACATCATTACCCTGGGCGAACACGGAGGCGCCGGACACCTTATTATTTGTCGCGTAGAGCAGATGCACATTCGCGAAAGCGTGATCGACAATGGGCGCATCAATCCGCATAAAATCGACCTCATGGGGCGCATGGGCCGCGCGTATTATTGTCGGGCCAGCGGCAGTGCCATTCACACCATTATTCAACCCGTAACACAGTTGACCATAGGCTACGAAGCACTTCCCGATTCCATTAAATACAGCGAAGTTTTAAATGGGAATGACATCGGATTGCTCGCCGGACTCCCCGCAGCCCCGACGGAAGAAGAAATAGAAGAGGTAAGGGAGCATCCCAAAACCCGCGCTTCACTAGCCACAGAAGATCCCGCAAGTGCTTTGCACCACCTCTCTAAACTGTATTTACGCGAAGATCAAGACCGAAGGAAAGCCGCAGCCATACTTTGGTTGGCTGATCGGGTGTAGAATCCAAAAACTAAACGGCGATTTGGGGTAAAAAGTCGTAATACGTATAAAATATTGAAGGGATAATATGCGATTTCCGGAAAAAGTTGTACTTTAAAGGCAAACGCAATATTATGGAAATATTATGGATGATTATTTTGGGCGGACTTGCAGGCTGGGTCGCAGGCTTAATATTCAAGGGTTCAGGCTCGGGCATTGTGCTGAATATTATTGTCGGCATTCTGGGGAGTATGATCGGCGGTTGGTTATTTCGTGAGATCGGCATCACCCCTGAGGGTGGCATTGGATCTTTTATAGCTGCGGTTGTCGGTGCCATTATTTTGCTGCTGATTGTGCGCGCCGTTCGTTCGTGACTTCGATGAGGTAAAGCATATTTTGGGGGTGCCCCCATCCTGTCAAGACAGGATGGGGTCGGGCTGTCCAGGGCTGTCGGTCCCCCGCCAACAAGTTGGGCGGGTGACCCCTACGCCTGACGGCGGCGGGCCCTTCCCATCCCTCACCCAAAGCCTCCGAGTATCCCGTAGGGTGCCGACCACCGTAAGAGCATTTTTCGGGAATGTAGCCTTGGATTGATTTCTCAATCTAACGGAGGTAAATCTCTATTTCGCAAAAGTGCTTTTGGATGCGACAGGGTACCGGGTACATAGTCGGTGCGCCGGAATTACATTTGGTTAAATGAAGTTTCTTTGGGGCTATTCACCCACCTGAATATCTACCTCCAGTAAGCCTCCGTCCGGGTTGATTTCTATCGCTTCCGGATTAGAGGCACGCAGTTCAATGCTTCCTTCCGCTTTGATCACGTCATCGCCATTTGTGATAATTTCAAAATTGCTAAAGTCCTCCTCGAGTCCAATCCTATACTCCTCGACGTCCCCATCCTCGTTTTCAAGTTCTAGAGTAACAGAGGGTGGATCATTAAAATATTCATCCGTTTCTATATCGCGGCCCCAGCGCATGACTAATTCTCGCGTATAGTCATCATTATCCAACCACAACTGGGTAGATTCACCGCCGGGAATCGTCCCATTGATCAATCGGTCGAACTCCACTTCCTCTCCTTGCCAAATGACTTCATGATAGGTTTCTTCGAAACTTGTCTCTTCATCATCCATATCATCCATATCATCATCAGAACAGCTCGTGAAGAACAATAAGCCACTCATTGCGCCCAATAGCAAAAGCAAAAATCTCGTCTGCATAATTTGTTTGTTTGTGTAATTACTGAAAAATTATATGTAAAATTAATAAGTTGTTTTCGGAATTCAAAATCAGCCCATTGCACTGAATTGGGATGTATGGGATGGAAGGATGGGTAGGATTACAAACGGGTATTTTGAAAGGGGACGTTTGTTTGATGAACTATTTGGATTTGTTTGTTGGATGTAGGGTAGAGACAGGGCAACTCCTACACCCCGGCTACGAGAATGCTTCGGCGGGCGAAGCGCCGCCTGAGGGATAGTAGCGATAGGGCCGGGCCGGGCGGGCGTAGTGTCATTACCACTACTTCCAAACAGACCAAGTTTTGATCTTTTTGCTCAACTTTTCGTTGAACTAAAATCTACTGCGACTTTTCAATATATATGTAGTGGTAATGACACTAGCAGCCGTAGATCGAGGAGGCGACCGAACGGAAGCCCTACGCAGACGTACGGATGCCGCCCGGGCGGCCCGGCACTACAAGCGGATAGCCCGACCCCCATCGGCTTGAAGCCGATGGGGGTCAGGCCCAAAAAACTCAATGACAAATCAGCTGATTATTCATCCTCGTCCTCGTCGGTCTCGGAGTCCGGATCGATGTAGTCCAATTCCTCGTATCGATCCTCGTAGACGTCCTGGCGATCCTCTTTGAGGGTGCCCTCGTCATCAAAATCATCGTCCTCGGCTACGATCTGGCGGGCCTCGGCGACGGTCATACGGACCAGGTAATACTTATCATCGGTTTCGAAGGGCAGGGCACTGACTTTGGCCCCGCGCGCATCGGTAAACTGAATGAGTTTTTTGTGATAGCCGTACGGATAGGAGATTTTAATCTGCTCCTGAATTTCCTGTGGTAGTTTCTCGTAGTCTTTGATTACGCGAGGTTTATCATTCATTATTTTAGCTATTGTTAATTTCCATTGTTGATAAAGATAGAATACTTTTTCATTCGATAAAGAAAAATCTCGGTATACTTCTTGAATTGCTTTTAGCGGGTGCAAGATGGGCTTCGGGCATCTCAGTTTTTTGATCGAAGGTCGTATCTTTGAGAGCAAAAGAAGCTGATGAGTGAACGGGAAAAAATTGCTGCAACGATAGATCATGCTCTTCTACATCCCACCCTGGGCCGGAAGGAGCTGGAAGCGGGCCTGGCGGAGATTGCGCATTTGCCGCTGGCCTCGGTTTGTGTCAAGCCCTATCAGGTAGAGCGCGCGGCGGAATTATTGGAGAGCACAGAGATAGGGATTGGTACAGTGGTGAGCTTTCCTCATGGGAGTGCGACGACGGCGACAAAGGTGTCGGAGGCGGTGCAATTGGCGGAATTGGGCGCTGCAGAATTGGATATGGTGGTGAATGTGGGGCGCGTATTGGGGGGAGAATGGGCGGAGGTCGAGCGAGAGTTGCGCGCGGTAAAAACGGCACTGGCTGAGACCGGGGTGCTGCTAAAACTGATATTTGAGACAGACTTTGTGAATGGGAAGGCCGATATTCAGCAATTGACCCGACTTTGTGAAGCTGAGGGTTGGGATTATGCGAAGACCTCCACCGGATTTGGCTATGTCAAACAGCCCAACGGATTTTATGCCTATAGTGGTGCGCAGGTGCAGCACCTGAAATGGATGCGAGAAGCGTCCTCTTCGATTGGGCTCAAGGCCTCCGGGGGCATTCGAACGCTGGCAGATTGGCGCGAGATGGCAGCGGCCGGAGCCACTCGGATAGGAACTTCCTCCACCCTGGCGATTCTCGCAGAATTGGAGGAGCTTTAATTGACCTCGTACTTCTTCTCGGCTTCGATTTGCAAATTGCTATATTTTTGCTCGAGTTGCTTGAGGTACTCCAACTTGCTTTTTTCCACGGTGTCGGGTTCTTCACTATATTCGGGCACGAGGCTTTCCTTCTCGGGGAAATTTTCAATGTAGAGCGCCCGGGATGGGAAAGCAAATCTGATGCCCAGTACATGGGCCAGGCGAATAATGTCGAGATAAATGCCTTCCTTGACCTCAAGCTCTACATCCCAATACAGCGTATTGATATGTACGCGGATGAAAATATTGAGAGAGGAGTCGGCTAATTTACTGAAGTAAATGAATTTTTCTTCCTGTACGACTTTTGGGTGGACCTTCATGATATGCCGAATACCGTCGATGAATTGTTCGATGCGCTCCGGTGGCGTGTCGTAGGTGACGCCTATTTCCGTTTCAAACAATCGATAGTGGCGCGCGCCCAAATTTCTCAACTTCATATTGGCGACCGTACCATTCGGCAGGGAGATAATGGAAGTGTCAGGGGCCATAATGCGCGTAGAGCGGATGCCCACTTCAATAATAGATCCAAATTGGCCATCGATTTCGACGAAGTCTCCTACCTGAAATGGCTGATCCAGAAAGACCATAATGGAACCGAGCAGGTTGCGCACAGTGTCCTGAGCAGCCAGAGCCAGAGCAATACCACCAATCGAAAGACCGGCAATCAGCGCAGCTACATTGACGTGTAGCAGGCTGAGGATGTAAAAAAAGGCTGCCACTACCACTAATGCGGTCAATGCACCATTGATGAGAGGGATGATTTGATCATCCATTTTGGTTTCTGTCTTTGCGGCACCTTCTTTGAAATAGGCCATAATAATGCGTAGCAAACGGTAAATCAACAGAAAAATCATGACCGCAATAAAGATGGAAAGCGTCAGCCGCAAGGGCTGAGCCAACTCGACGGGTAAGCGCAGGGCGGGATATAGGCGCGATAAAACAAGGAAGGTGATCAACAAGCCGGAGGCGCGCGCCATTTGGCGAGTCAATTTATCTTTGTTTTCGACCAGATGGAGCCGCTGAACAATCTGCCGCCGGATGATGAGATAGGAGAGGGCCTTAAAGCCCCAGTAGAGAAGGAAGCCTAAAAACACCAGAATGGCAATGCCTAACCATTTCCAAATTTTGAGACCGCCAAAATCTGAGGTACTCCATTGCGGGGCAATGTCTAGCAGATATCGGGTGCCCCAGGGATAAAGACTGGAGTGAATGTCTGCCATTTTATCGGCGGTTTCCTGACTGTAATACCATTTTCCACTGATCCGCTCCAGGTAAATATCTCTATTTTCCAACGGAAAGGGAGTGAAAATGTGCTGCATGATGCTGCTATCCATGTAATTTTTTGTGGCGGGAATCGTGTTGAGTCGCACGAAAAGACCTTGTCCATCCAGCACCTCTTTGAGCTGAATAGCCATTTTGACTCGCTTGACGGAATCAATGGAAGGCGGAAAGGTGCGAGCGGCTAAACCCGGCTGATAGCTTTCGGGCTGCAAATAGTACAGATGGACATGCATGGTGTTATTGGGGCTGGTCAGCTCAACGGGC
Organism: Saprospiraceae bacterium; assembly: GCA_041685645.1. GTDB lineage: Bacteria > Bacteroidota > Bacteroidia > Chitinophagales > Saprospiraceae > JAWLFI01. The sequence continues at coordinate 11,100 of JAWLFI010000032.1, forward strand.
GGGGCATCGCGCTTGTACTGAAAAGCTTCTGCCGTGGGAATAGAAAACCAACTCAGTCCCATAAGGAGGAAAATAGGAATCCAGAATCTTCGCGCTTGTATCATGATGTTGTCTCTTTGACCCGGGTAATGATAGTAAATCCCCCTGCAATTACCAAAATACCTGCGCGATCTTAATTTTGCAAAAGAGAAAAGGGAGGGTGCGATCCCGGGGGCAAGGGGAAAAGCCATTCGATAAACTTTTGTATTGCCAGAGAAGTTTGTACTTTACTCGGATAAACTGAAGCTCAATTATGGCCCTAAAAAAACTCTTTTTACTGGACGGGAATGCCTTGATATACCGCGCGCATTTTGCAATGATCAAACGACCACTCATCAATTCTAAAGGGGTCAATACTTCAGCGATTGCGGGTTTCACCCGTACGCTTTGGGACTTGTGGACCAACCAAAACCCCTCTCATATCGCCGTGTGTTTTGACGTGTCGGAAAAGACCTTTCGAACGGAAATGTACGAAGCCTACAAAGCGAACCGGGACGAACAGCCGGAAGATATTCAAATTGCCTTTCCCTACATTCGAAAATTGGTCGAGGGCTTCAATATTCCCATTATAGAATTGGGTGGCTACGAGGCAGATGATGTCATTGGTACGCTGGCCAAGCGCGCAGCGATCGACGGCTTTGAGGTCTATATGGTCACGCCGGATAAGGATTTTGGCCAATTGGTTACGGATCGCATCTTCATGTACAAACCAAGTCGCCAGGGGAATGGCGTGGAAATTCTCGGTGTAGAAGAAATTTGTGAGAAATGGAAGGTAGATCGGCCGGAGCAAGTGATCGATGTGTTGGGATTGGCGGGCGACAGTATAGATAATATCCCCGGCGTGCCGGGAGTGGGTCCCAAAACGGCGAGCAAATTACTCAAGACCTATCCGTCGATGGAGGAGATTTACGAAAACGTAGATGCCCTCAAAGGCAAGCTCAAAGAGCGAATGATTGAAAATAAAGAGCAGGCCCTTTTGTCCAAGCAGCTCGCAACTATTAAAATAGATGTGCCCATTGATTGGAAACCGGAAACTCTGACCAAAGATCCCATCAATAAGGAAGCCTTAGCTCCTCTTTTTAAGGACCTGGAATTCCGCACCCTGGCGCAAAAAATTCTCGGGGAAACAGCGCCGAAACAAAGAGACCTGTTTTCTTCACCGAATTCGGAGCAGTCCTCTATCGCTCCAAATATTAAAAAACACAGCGTGGCTGAAAAAACAATAGAGGATGTAGATCACGAGTATATTTTTGTCGATACGCCCGAAAAGCGAGAAGCGCTATTGATGCGACTTAAAAAGAGCGATCGCTTTGCCTTTGATACAGAGACCGACAGCCTCGACCCCCTGGAAGCACAGCTGGTAGGCATTAGTTTCTGTTTTGAGGCGCATAAAGCCTATTACCTCCCCGTTCCGGAAGCGCGGGAAGCCGCTCAGATTCTCCTCGATGACTTTCGGGCCATTTTCGAAGACGAATCCATCGAAAAGGTGGCTCAAAACATCAAATATGATCTTCTCGTGCTGCGCAAATACGAGATTCGCGTGGCCGGATTTTTCTGGGACACCATGATCCTGCACTATCTCTACGAGCCGGATTTGAGGCATAGTATGGACTTTATGGCTGAAAGCTACCTCAAATACAAGCCGATTCCCATCAAAAACCTCATTGGAAAAAAAGGGAAGAATCAAGGCAGTATGAGAGATGTGCCGCAGGAGCAGATCGTGGATTACGCCGCAGAAGATGCCGATATCACCTGGCAACTGTTTGAGTTTTTGAAGGAAGAGATGAAAGATCGGACCATAGAAAAAATATACAGGGAAATCGAGGAACCCCTCATTACGGTTTTGGCAGATATGCAAGAGCAGGGGGTGGGCTTTGACGGCAATCAGATGAAAGACCTCCGACGGGAGCTGAAAGAAAATATCAAAAGCCTGGAGAAAGAGATCTACACCGCCGCCGGAATGGAATTCAATGTGGCCTCACCCAAACAGGTGGGAGAAGTGCTCTTTGAAAAAATGGATTTGCCCTATCGATGGAGGAAAACAAAGTCGGGCCAGTATTCTACCAATGAAGAAAAGCTCTCTGAATTGGCAGTGGACCATCAAATTGCAGCTCAGGTGCTCGAGTATCGGGCCCTGACTAAATTGCTATCTACTTACGTTTTGGCGTTGCCCAAGATGGTAAATCCCCGGACTGGCCGCATCCATTCCTCTTTCAATCAGGCATTGGCGGCGACGGGGCGGTTGAGCTCCAAGAACCCCAATTTGCAAAATATTCCCATCCGCACGGAAAATGGTCGAAAAGTGCGCAAGGCTTTTGTTCCGCGCGATAAGGAATTTACCTTGTTAGCGGCCGACTACTCACAGATAGAATTGCGACTCATCGCCGAAATGAGCGGAGACGAAAGAATGTTGAATGCCTTTCGGGAAGGCCGCGATATCCACCGGGCCACCGCTGCCGGCGTGTTTGAGGTGGATTACGAAGCTGTTTCAGATGATCAGCGGCGCTCGGCCAAGACAGTCAATTTCTCAATTATTTACGGTGCCGGAGCGACCAATCTATCCAACCAATTGGATATCTCGCGCAAGGAGGCCGGCCGATTGATCGAGCAGTATTTTAATACTTACCCCGGCTTGCAGCGCTATATGAAAGAAGTAGTCGAAGGCGCCCGCGAAACAGAATACGTGGAGACACTATCCGGCCGCCGTCGGTACATTCGAGACATCAATTCGCGCAATAATATGATTCGATCGGGCGCAGAGCGCATAGCCATTAATACGCCCGTGCAGGGCACGGCGGCCGATATGATCAAACTGGCCATGGTGGATATCCACCGCTACCTGTATGAGCAAAAATGCAAGACGCAAATGACCCTGCAGGTGCATGATGAATTGGTTTTTGACTTGCACAAGGACGAAAAGGACGAGCTCATGCCCATCATAGAAAAGAAGATGAAAAACGCGATGAAAGGCCTCAAAGTCCCCATCGTCGTGGAAATGGGATTGGGTCAAAATTGGCTGGAAGCTCACTAAACGAAATCAACACTATGAATTTTGACGCCACTTACACCGCGGGAGAAATTGCTGAATGGATCAATGCCGAGTGCATCGGACCCGAATCTTTGCCCTTATCCGGACTCAATGAAATTCACAAGGTGCGCCCCGGTGATATTATGTTTGTCGATGTGGAAAAGTACTTCCAAAAAGCCCTGAACTCGGCCGCTACCGGCATCATTCTCAACCAGCGCATAGAAGCCCCTGAGGGCAAAGTGCTCTTTTTGGTGGAGAATCCATTCCGCGCCTACGAAAACTTAGCGCGCCGGTTTCGAACCTTCGAGGCCCAAAAGTCCACGATTCATCCCACGGCCAGGGTACATCCCTCGGTGATTTTAGAGCCAGGGGTGGTGATCGGACGGAATGTGACCATTGGAGCGCGCTGCACGATTCAGGCCAACAGTTTCATTGGGAATGAGACCCAAATTGGGGAAGAAGTTTGGATTCAGCCCAATTGTACGATTGGTTCAGAGGCCTTTTATTTCAAAAAGCAGAAAGCGGAATACGAAATGTGGACTTCTGTCGGACGGGTTTTGATCCGCGATCAAGTTTCCATTGGTGCCAATTGTACGATTGATAAAGGCGTGAGCGGAGATACCGTGATCGGCAAGGGCAGTAAATTAGACAATCAGGTGCATCTCGGGCACGGCGTGGTTCTGGGAGAAAACTGCCTGCTCGCCGCACAAGTGGGCATTGGTGGAAAGACCGTGGTCGGTGATCGCGTGGTGATGTACGGACAGGTGGGAATCATCAATAGTTTAGTGATCGAAGATGATGCCATCATCCTGGCCCAAAGTGGGGTGACCAAAAGCCTCAAAGCAAAAACGACCTATTTCGGCACCCCCGCCGCCCCATCGCGCGATCGATTGCGGGAGTTGGCCGCCCTGCGAAAGCTGGCGAAAGGCTAAGCCCGAGGTAAAGAGCAAGGAGTATTTATGAATTAGCCCTGAGCGCCTCGAGTTGCTGAGTCCTGAGCTCCTGAACCCCCAAGTCTCATTTTGTCCTTCCGGGCCTTATTCTTATCTTTCCATTGTCATTATTATTTTGTACTCGCTGTTTTATCCCTACGACCATGTTTATTGCCTTACTCATCCTCCTATTGACTTTTGCCTTCCTCGGTATAATCTATTATCGCCGACAGCAAAATGCAGACAAAATCGGAGGCCCCATCTCTCAAGCGAAAGCGTTCTGGCTCAGCTATGTGCTCCTTAATTATTTTGGCCTGTCCGTGTATGTATTGATGGTGTTGTCACCGGAGATGCCGGGCTACCGGACAGTGTTGGTGTTCACTCTCTTGATCTACTTGCGCGCAATCATACAGCTCCTTATGATGTATGGATTTCTCAACTGGAAGCCGACTTACGGGATCATTTCCAATCTCCTGATAGCTATCGTGCTGCTGTTCTTTTTCGGAAAAGAGATGTCGGGTAGCGAATTCGACGGGGTTCAAGATTATATTTTACCTTTATTTATCATCAACCTCATGGCCATATTATTGTGTGACTCATATTATGCCCGCGAGTTTCACCGCATCGTAGGAGAAGAGACGACAGGATCAAAGGCAGTCTGGTTTGCCTCCGGCAATGAGGCACGATTTAGTACAATCAATCGCTTGACATACCGACTCAATATTTTTTTTGTTTTATTGACGGCAAATACTTTTGCCTTGATTCTTATAGCTTATGGTTAATTTGAATGTACAGAGCTGGCGGGGAAGTTTTCGTCCCCCTCCATGGCACGATGTGAGGTGGCGCGCATTTCTCCTTTTGTTTATCTACCTGTTGATGGGTATGACTACCCTTGGATTCAGTCGACAGCCGGCGCATATTTTTATTTTGATTGGCGCAGGAGCGATATTTGACCTCGTGCTGAGTGGACTACTGCGGTCGCGGAAGATCTTCCCCTTGTCGGCCATGATCTCTTGTTGCTCGCTCGCCATTCTGCTGAACTGGTCCTATGGTATGCACAATTTATGGCTGCCGGTCTATGCTTGTATTGCATCAAAGTATCTCATCACGCTGCGCGGGCGACACTTTTTCAATCCGTCACTCTTTGCCATTTGCGTGTGCATACTGCTCGGCGGCGAATTTGTCACTCTGGCTCCGGCCTATCAATGGTATGGCAGTTCAGAGACGGCCTGGATGATGGGATTCTTTGTCGTCACCGGCGCATTGTTCCTCTTTGTCTTTAAGATCAACAGGACCTGGCTTATCGGTTCTTTTTTAGTAGCCTTTTTTGCGCAGACCTTGCTCAGAGCAGAGGTGATGGAACACATCATCCCCTGGGAAACCCTCTTTCTCAGTTCGGTCACCTCTCCGGCATTCTACCTCTTCACCTTTTACATGATCACAGATCCGGCCACGAGCCCTAATAAGCGGTCCGATCAAATACTGGTGGGGGTATCCATCGCCTTATTAGACTTGTTGTTTCACCTAAAATTTAGCTTGTACACCTTCTTTTTTGCCGGACTCTCAGTAGCCGCGATCCGGTATTTTTACTTCCTGGGCCAACAAGTTTTCAGCGATTCTGACTTCTCCCTTTGGGAGACGGTAAAGTCCCGGGCTCCGGTGATTATCGTATTGTTTTTGTTTTTTATTCCCGTATTTCTGGCGTTTCAAATCAATCAGCAAACCCCCAACCTCCCAAAAGAGGATTTGTTTGAACTCACCTCAATTCCGCCCTCCCATAGCGGACTCGACTGGGCGCCCAGCAATATCCTGAACGAGACGGATCCCCGGCTGGCTCATGTGGCAAAATGGGTCCTCTCCGTGGGTGATGCCGCCTCCGTGGCCGATGTTAATGGGGATGGAAGACCCGATATTTTCCTCACCCAAACCCTAAAACATCCGGATTGGAGGGCCAAGCTTTATATCAACAAAGGAGATTTTCAATTTGAAAAGGTCGCCATTCCCGATCTGGAGCCCTATCTCGATGATCCCGTGAATTATGGCATCCCCGGCTTCTCCTTTTTTCTCGATTACGATAATGACGGCGATAAAGACCTTTTCGTAGGATTCGGCTTTGGTCAGTCGCGGCTATTTGAAAATCGACTGATCCCCGACGGGGAATTCAGTTTTGAAGAAGTCGATGTACCCTTTTTACAGGAGCTCAACACGATTTGCCTCTCGGCCAATGCGATGGATTTCAATAATGACGGATATCTGGACCTATTTCTGGCCAATACCCTGCAAACCCATTTTCCCGATTACGACGACAGGGAAGAGCCGCTAAATATATTCGAATTGCCCCAGCCCGAATACGCCGATGATCGGCGGATGTATCACTTTATGCATGAGAGTTGGCACAATGCCAACAATGGCGGCCTGAATTATTTACTTTTGAATACTCTTGATTCGGCCGTATTCCAACCACTCGACAGCCGGGACATCGGAATACCCGAGACTCGCTGGAGCCTGAGCGTCGCCACTCTGGACATCAATAACGATGGATATACCGATATTTATGTAGCCAATGATTTTGGCCGAGACGACTGCTATCTCAATCAAGAGGGGCGGCATTTTGAGCGCCAGGAAGGCGAATTTTACGGCGACATCGGCCTCGATACCTACAAGGGCATGAATGCTTCTGCCGGTGATTTGGACGGCAATGGAAAGGATGATATCTATATCAGCAATGTACACCACGCCATGCAGGCAGAAGGGAGTTTGTTGTGGATGAATTACACCGGGGACGAGGCCAAAACCGCTGACTTTAAGGAAAGCGCCTCGCTCATGAATGCCCTCAACACCAATCGATTTGGCTGGGGCGCTGCTTTTGGGGATCTCAATTTGAACGGTTGGCTCGATATCGTTCAGGCCAATGGCCTGGTGGGCGATTCCTGGGATCAAAAATGGGAGGAGGCGCACGACTATTGGTATTATCAGGCGCAGATCGCACGCACCGGCCCCGAAACTCACAGTTATGCCGATAA
>JAWLFI010000202.1:0-4413 GCA_041685645.1 Saprospiraceae bacterium
TCCCAATTTCCGTCGGGTTCTAATGCAAAATACTGCTGAAGCCATTGCACTTCAGTTGAGGAGAAGTGCTGATGCAAGGAATCCATCTCCCAGAGGTAAAACAGTCCCTCCTCCCCTTCGCTATCCGCATCGATACTCGAATAAAAGGCTGGCACTTCAGGCGACTGTAGTTCTCGCTCTACAAATTGAAGGGTGGATTCCACCACCTTGAGGTAGTCCTCATTCCCCGTCCATCGGTAGGCCTTAGCATACAAACTAACGAGTTGTCCATTATCGTAGAGCATTTTTTCAAAGTGTGGGATTTTCCATTCTGTATCGACCGTATAGCGAGAGAAACCTCCGCCAATTTGGTCATACAAGCCTCCACTGGTCATTCGGTCTAGGGTGTTCCTGAGGGCTATTTCGATATTTTCATTTTCCAAAATGGTGCCGGCCGTGAGTAGAAAGTTCCAGGCGACCGGAAGTGGGAACTTTTGATCTGACAGGAATCCTCCGTAGGTAGTATCCACATTGGCCAGCATTCCATCGACGAACTGCTTCAGTCTTGCCGAATTGACTTCCGTCGGTTCTGAGTTCAATTCCATGGCGTTTGAGGCGGAAATACCCTCTGTCACTTTTTTTGCTGTTTCGGCAATGCGATCGTAGTCAGTTTCGTACATTTCCTGAACTTGCTGAAGGAGTTTCATCCATTGCTTCGGGGTGAAATAGGTTCCGGTAAAAAAGGGTTCTCCGGTGGGGAGTGCGATGGCATTCAATGGCCAGCCGCCGGAGCCCGTCATGAGTTGGACGGCGTCCATGTAAATTTGGTCAATATCGGGCCGCTCTTCTCTATCGACCTTAATGCTGACGAAATGCTCATTCATGAATGCAGCAATGCTATCGTTCTCGAAAGTTTCGTGTTCCATCACGTGGCACCAGTGGCAGGCGGCATATCCAATGCTGATGATCAGCGGTTTATTGTCTCTCTGCGCTTTTTGCAGGGCCTCTTCACCCCAGGGATACCAGTGCACGGGATTATTAGCATGTTGCTGCAAATACGGGCTGCGAGCATCCGCTAATTGGTTTTTGCCCGATTCTTGAACGGTCGCATTCTGGCAAGCAGCGAGAAAAAAGAGCAAGAAAAGAAATTGGCCACTTGCTGCGGACCATTGAGAATTGTTGTGAATCATAGATACATTTCTCGAGATGGAGGAATATAGGCCCTACAACTTGATTAGAAAAAAATAGAGAACCCGATAAGGAGTTTCACATTGGATTCTCTGGGAATAGGTACACGCAGAGCAGGTTCTACTCCCACATTATCTGTCAACATAATGAGTCCTCCCACTTCCAAATCCCAGGAAAATTCATCAGCGGTTACATTTGGGGCGATATCTGCCTGATAGCGAAGTCCGGTTCCAAAAAATAAGCGTTTGAACAAATAGTAGCGGACAAAGGGTCTGATAAGCAAATCACTTGTGACTTCACGACTTTCATAGGTTACATCCAGTCCTGCCGCCAAATTGTCTGCGGGAAAGTATGCGCCCAGCAACCCAATTTCAAAAGGAGCATCATCAGCAAACTCAAATGAAAGATTGGTCCGTCCGTTAATCATAATCGAGCCCTTGTCCGTTTGCGCATGTGTTTCCTGGAGGAACAGACAAAATAAAACTGATAAAAAGAAAACAGAGAGCGAGCGTAGTTGTCTCATCATTATTGATATTTTACAGCAATATACAAAAATATCAAAACTCACTACTCCTTCATACCGATGGCATCTTCCGAAGGGATCTGAAATAGCTGTGGAGCATCATCATTATTGGCAATGAGCAAATACTTCCCGCCATCCGCTGCACGCAACAAGTGCATATCCTTCACATTTTTGGGTGCGAAGAGTCCACTTTCATGAACCGCTAAGGCCCGGAAGTTGCCAGATCCATCGCCGAGCAAAACAGCTCCGTTGCCTGCATCATAGCGAGGGGTTTCCACTTCTGTGTTGTACATATTCCCGGCGATAATCAAGTCTAGGTTTCCGTCGGAATTGATGTCCAGCACTTCGATCCCCATAATAGGACTTATCTGAGCTAAATTGGGTAATGGAATCGCTTCAAAACCATCGGACCGGTTCATAAATACTGTAGATGAAAAGGTCTTCACTTGTCTGTGCAACGCGGATTCCAGCTGGTTGTCGCCATATATATCGTCTAATTCTGCCAGAGCAAAGTCCTCATACGTTTTGAACTTTTCCTTAATAAAGGGCATTTGATCGGAGGAACATTCTCGTCCTCGAGCGGGAACTAGCTTGCCATCGTACTCTTTACTCAAGACAATATCAATCTGACCGTTATTATCAAAGTCATCTGCAAACACGTGAAAGGGTTTTTTCGGGGAAGCTGAAAATTTAGTGTTGAGTCCCACATTTCCCACAATGAGATCTTCTCTTCCATCACCGTCGAGATCTTCTGCTCGGATGCTGTACCACCAGCCTTCGGTATCCTTGAATCCGAGGGATTCCGACTGTTCTTCTAACTTTCCATCTCCGGTATTAATAAAAGCCCTGACTGGCATCCATTCGCCAACGATTATCAAATCCTGAGCACCGTCGTCATTGATATCTGTCCAGACGGCATCTTTCACTATGCCCGGCTTCATCAGTTCGGGATTGACCTGCTCCGTAATATCTACATAGGAATTCCCCTTCAGTTGAAGAATATAACTTCTCTCAGGGAAAGGGTAGGAACCCGGCACGGCTGCACCTCCTACAAAAAGCTCCATTGATCCATCGCCCGTCAAGTCACCGGCGCGCACCACATTACCCGCCGTAAACATCGTATCGAGGGCATTGACTTTAAAGAAACGCGCTTCACCACTCTCTTCAGGAGCATTGATGTAAAATCGGTCGTTGTGGATGGGCTCTTCGGGCGGAATTTCACCCCCTCCACTAACAATAAATAAATCCTGCGTGCCATTCCCGTCTGCATCAAAGAAAGCTGCTCCTAAATCTTCGGAATACAGATCAACCTGATCATATGGACCATTATCACCTTGCCTTTGGAAGCTGCCATCAGACTGTTGAATGAATAAGCCACCGAGTTGGAGGTGGGCTCCTCCGATATAGAAATCATCTAAACCATCTTGATTTACATCAGCTACAGCTAGAGGTGGCCCCAAAGTCGATTGTCGATGGGGCAGTAGAATTTCTTTGGCAAAATCATCAAACTCGTTTTCCTTATGCGCAAAGTCAATGCCGAGAGATTTGATGTTACGTTCCTCCATCAATTGAGGAGTTTCGACTTTCACCAAGTCCGCCCTTTGTTCCGTTGCGTTATCGATATGCAGCTCAACCCGTTGGTTGGACGGCACATTTTCCAGGACTTGCACTTGTCCATTAAGCCATTCAATTTCAACTCGATCGACCGTTTGTTTGTTACCCAGTCCAAAGTGAACTATGGGTTCAACACTTCCCGCATACCCCCGCGTAGGATGAAATTCCTGATATTGTACACTATCACCAGATAGGAGTCGGATTTTTGCGTTATAAGTAAGTGCATGCTTCATATCAGGGCTAAAGGAGAACTGCAGGTAATTACTAGACTCTCGCTCTCTCGATCTGTTTTTAAGAATAAAAGCTTCCTCATCAATATTATTGACCACTAAATCTAAGTCACCGTCACCATCCAGGTCTGCATAGACCGCACCGTTAGAATAGGATGGTTGTCCAACGCCCCAATCTTCTGAGACGTCCGAAAAGGTCAAATCTCTATCATTTTGGTACATGATATTGGTGGATTTGACTTCCGGTATGGCATCGTAAATTTCTTCTCTTCTTTCCAAAGGAATATCTCCACCGTACTTTTTTCGCTCCGCCTCCATCATTCGCCGAAAGTCGTTGTCGCGCGTGTACTTTCGATACCCATTCGATACGAAGTAATCTTTCCACCCATTATTATTGAAGTCGGCCAGGAGTGCCGCCCAACTCCACTCTGTGCGCAGAACCCCGGCTAAGCCCGCAATATTGCTAAACGTTCCGTTTCCATTATTGAGCTGCATTGAATTAAACATATATTGGTACTGATACTTTCGGGTATTCACATAATACCAAAAGCCTTCTATATCCATAGAAGTCATCAAGGTCTTATCTCGCACGTGATCATTAGCAGCCATGTCTACAGATACAATATCGACGAAACCATCATTATTGAAATCTGCGATATCACATCCCATACCAAAAAAGGGAATGTGTTTGGTTCTCATTTTTATTTCATCAGTAAAGGTACCATCCCCATTATTGATGTACATAAAGTCGGGAACAGAGTAGTCATTCGATACGTAGATATCCGGCCAGCCATCTTTATTTATATCTGCTATAGCCAGTCCAAGTCCAAAACCGTAGTGAAGCACCCCGGCTTCTTCAGTAACATCTACAAACTTGCC
>JAWLFI010000203.1:0-4412 GCA_041685645.1 Saprospiraceae bacterium
TTTAAGATGATTTTCCTATCGGCTGGAATGTAGATGGGGCTAAATTTTTTGGGATATATTTTTTTTATATATCTTTATAATATTATATAAACACACAATACTTTTTATTATGCGTTTTTACAACATTAAAACAGGTCTTTTGTCAATTTTTGCAATTTTTTTTATTTTTGCCTGCGATGAAGAACCATGTGAATATTTGGAAACCATCACGCATGAGGTGAACGTACCGTTTTCAATCGTTCCTACGCAAAAAACGCATGCTGTAGGAGATACTCTTTCTATCGAGATATTTATGGAAGATTATTACTCAGAGACCACAAACAAACATTACCCAATCCGTCCGGGTGATAAAATCTTTTTCGCAATACAACTCTCAGATCTCGAGATAAGAAGAGAGGAATACGTTGAAGCAGATATAGCCGCATTAGACTTTGACATCATAGGAGATAGAATAGAAGAGTATTCTAATTTAACAAGCAGAGTATTCTATACTTATCCCTGGAAATATGATTTTGATCTGGAAGCCGTACAACACGAATTAAAATTAGCGCCACATAAAGCATCAACTTACCGGCTAAATATCTACTATTGGAAAAAAGACTTCCCGGAAGACATCAAGTGGGAACCGTCATGCCGCAGTAATAATTTATTGATTTCGCCTCAAATAAACAGCTCACCAACAGAACGGAATATCGATATTATTGCTAATGACACAAATTGGCTGGAGAACATATACGGACCCGACTTCTCCCCTTCGTCAAAAGATTCTCTACTCAATCAGGAAAACCAATATATTTTCATCGTTGAGGAGTAAAATAGCTATTTGAATCTTAGGATTACAATGGAATTCTACTCCCCTAAGGCTTCCAAAAGGCTACATGTTTAGGTCATTGAAAGAAAATTTAACTCTTAAAAACTGAGACATTCTCGTACCATAGACTGTTTTGTTTATATAACCCATACCAAGTGATGCTTTAGCGTAATTTCAAGGGTTCTTGGGATTGGGTTTATATAGCCTCAGCCGAAAGCGGCCGGAGGCCGCAAGCGTGAGGGATAGAAAGGGCGCGAGCCCTGCGAGCGGTCCCGAGGTGGCGCAGCCCCTCGAGGACGGAACCCCTGCATAGCCCGACCCCGAGCGCCAGCGAGGGGACACGCCCAAAAAGAAAAACGAATCGAATTAAACCTTAGAACGATTGATGCATCTAATGGATGTAGGTGTCAACTGCCCAAAAAAGTGTATATTTAAAAGAAAATACTATGTCAACCTCTTGTGCTGTCGTCGATTTGGCGCCTTTTATGCCGCGGCCGGAAAAGCCGTGGACTCGGGAACGCCTACTGCATTTATTTGAGCGTGCGGAATTTGGACTGCCGCCGGATGAGATGAGTGATCTGCTGCAAATGGATCCGGGCGATATAGTAAAGGATCTGATTGAGGAGGCGCAAACAGCCCCCCTCCCCGACCCACCGCCCTGGGCCGACTGGGCAATTTCAGATTACGATGATCCGCAAACGCAAATTGGTGAGCAATATATAGAATGGCAGGCACAGTGGGTGGAAGATATGATGACCACTGGCCTTCGCGAACGGATCGCGCTCATGTGGCACAATCACTTTGTCACACAAATTTCGGTGTATAATTGCCCGAGTTATTTATATGACTATCACAAATTACTGCAGGAGCACGGGTTGGGCAATTTCAAAACATTGACGCTGGAGCTGGGAAAGTCACCGGCCATGTTGACCTATCTGAACGGGGTGCAGAACACGCGCTTTGCGCCGAATGAAAATTATGCTCGAGAGCTTTTTGAACTTTTTACGCTGGGTCGCGACATTGGCTATACGCAGCAAGATATCACTGAGGCAGCACGAGCGCTAACGGGTTGGAATGGATTTACAGTGGCCTGCGCTCCCATTGAGTATAAGCCAGGCTTTCACGACGATGGGATGAAAACGATTTTCGGGGTAAGTGGCGCCTTCGATTATGAGAGCTTGCACGACTTGCTATTCACCGAGCGAGCGGAAGAGGTATCTAAACATGCCTGTCGAACGCTTTTTCGGACATTTATTCATTCCGAGATCGATGAGGATGTCATCGAGGAGTTAGCTCAGACGATGCGAGACCAGGACTTCGAAATTGCTCCTGTGGTAGAGCAGCTGTTATCATCGGAATACTTCTTTGATCAGGAGCAAATTGGTACGCAAATATCAAGTCCGATCGATGCTCTGGTAAGGCATTCATTAAAATTGGGAATCACGCTACCGGAGCAACAGCGGGCTATTCTAGGATTAGCTGCCGGACAGTTAAATCAAACACTATTCGACCCACCCAGTGTAGCGGGCTGGCCGGGGGATCGGGATTGGATCAACAGTTCGCTGCTGACTTTGCGGTGGGATTTCTTAGATCGCTACACCCAACTTTTGTACTCTACGAATCGGGAAGCACTTGGTGATTGGGTGAGGACTATCGCTACACATGAAACAGCAGTGGAGCAAGTGTGTCGGGATTTGGTCGATTTTCTACTACCCTGGGGATTGGGGCGCATGGAGGATTATGAAGCAGCCTTGGATGTTTTTAAATCGGATATTCCCGAGAACTATTTCGAGCGTGGCGAATGGTCAACCAATTGGGACACGGTGCCCGAGCAGGCGGCCTTATTGATCCAACACCTATCTCATCAACCGGAATTTCAACTCAAATAAGTATGAAAAAGCAAAGCGAAAATAATCGACAAAAAGAAGGGCTGAGCAAACAGAATCGGGAGGCTCATCTAAAAGATCATCAACAGTGGACGCGCCGTAGTTTCATGCAAGCTATGGGTTTGACGACTTCGGTAGGGCTGACTCTGGGGCACTGGCCCCTGCAGGCCTTTACCTCGCGGGTGGCAGACTACGTGGGCGAAACGGACCGAGTGTTAGTCCTGGTTCGGCTGATCGGGGGAAATGATGGTTTGAATACTGTCGTGCCCTTATTTGACTACGGACGCTATGCGAGCTGGCGGCCGGCCATTGCACATCCGGAATCCTCACTTTACACTTTACCTTCCGGCCTGGCCCTACCCGGAGATGCAGAAGGTTTTCATTCACTTTGGGAGAGCGACCAACTCAAAATCGTGCAGGGAGTCGGCTATCCGGAGCAAAATCTATCGCACTTCCGTTCCTCAGATATTTGGGAAACGGGATCTAGCGCCTCTGAGGAGATCGATCTGGGCTGGCTGGGGCGACTATTAATGGTGGACGACCCCATTATCGAACTAGAACCACCTGAGCAGCCCCCGGCGATTCAAATCGGAAACTCGAATAGTCTGGCGTTTCACAGCGGTGATAATAATTCTCTGGCTTTCTCGGTGAGTAACACCCAGCAGCTCTTCCAATTGGCTGAAAATGGTCAATTCTACCCCACTGACTTTTTGGGCGATTGTCTGCACGAGCAACAAGAAAAATACCTGCGCGATGTGACCAATTCCACCTTTCGCTATGCAGATGTAATTCAACAAGCGTATGAAGGAAGTGAAAATGCCATAGAGTATTCCAATTCCGGGCTGGCTGATCAATTGTCCATTGTCGCCCGATTAATCAAAGGCGGTTTGCAGACCTCTTTTTATATGGTCACCCTCAATGGCTTTGATACCCATGCGGCACAAAAGCAAAGCCACGATCAGCTGATTCGACAATTAGGCGCCAATATGAACGAATTTTTTCAAGATTTGGCGGCGACTGAGGATGACAAGCGGGTGCTGGGCATGTCGATTTCCGAATTTGGTCGGCGCCCTCAACAAAATGCCTCTCAAGGCACTGACCATGGAGCGGCGGCACCCCTGTTTTTGTTTGGGCCGGCGGTCAACGGCTCGGGCATTGTCGGAGACCATCCGGATTTAAATGATTTGGATCAGGCAGACAATCTCAAATTCACAACTGACTTTAGATCGGTTTACCAATCTGTATTAACAGACTGGCTCTGTTTTCCGACGAGTGTGGGCGAGGATGTTTTGTACGAAGAATTCAACGCTCTGGACCTCGGCCTTGAATGTCAAACTGTGCGGGCAGGAGACCGCGTCGATTTTTCAGCGAACATTACAAAAATGCGCATGAGCATTCGGCATCATCGCTTTGAGGTCAGAAGTGCCGTAGCCACTCGCGGCACGATTGAGATCTACAACTTAACCGGCCAATTAGCGGCTCGACTATATCGAGGTCAATTCCATCCCGGTCCACAAAGCTTTGACGTCTATGCAGATCAACACGGCATGCGACCGGGCATGTACGTTTTTGTGGTTCATTTAGGGCATCGGGTGCTCAGCGAGAAATTTGTTGTGGCGGGGTAGGTGGAAAAGAGAGGGGTGGAATTGATTCTGCCTACTTCGACTCCGCTCCTGCTTACTTCGACTCCGCTCCTGCTTACTTCGACTCCGCTC
>JAWLFI010000204.1:0-4313 GCA_041685645.1 Saprospiraceae bacterium
AAACCCTCGAACGACTGAGGCAAACACTTGAGAAGTGCTCCCTATATTATATTCCGCACTGGCGCCCGGCAGGAAAGCAAAAATAGAATTTTCTCGCTCCGAAAGGTCAGATCCCGTGCGGTCGACATCCTCTCTTCCATAATCTTTTCGCGTCGCGTCGATATATTCACCGCGAGCACCCACACTCACCTTAAAGGCTTGGGTCTCATAACTATACTGTCCGAATAATGCTCCCACTCGAGAAGTCTCTACGCGGTTACTTTCCGTACCCGGCACTCCTTCACTGACTAAGGCCAGGGACTGCTGCTGCATATTATATTCATCTACCCACTGAAAGCGATCTATCTGATCCGTGTGGAGGCGCAGTCCACCCTGAACGCCATGTCCGTAATGCTGCCACTTAAATCGAGACTGCAAGCCATAGGAGTAATATTCTCTATTATTTGCTTTGACGTCAAAAATCGCTCCGGTGCCCGGCATTCCTTTTACTGCAGCCAGTGCCATCGCATTTTCTCCGGGCGCATCGAGTATATTTGCAATCGACTCCTTCGATCCATCTACACTCACCTTATCTAATTTATACCAGTTTCGGGCGAAAGTGTGTCCATACACCGTCGTCACCAACGAGGCTGAAGCCGGCAGGGTCCAGGTATGCGTCAAGTGTCCGCCGGTAAATTCCGTATTCATCACATCCCGCTCTGAACCGGCATATCGGCGATAAGGATCCGCGTCGAAATCCGCGCGAGTTAATCCCAGATAAGTCTCATTGGAAGTCTCCTGACTGTGCAAAAACTTCGCCGACAATTGATGGCGGTGTCCTCCGGAATTCGACAATAAATATCGAGTTTTAATGTGGATATCCCGTTTGTCATGACCCGTGGCATCATTGGGCCCATCCAGTGACTTAAAGCCATCCGAAGACTGACCAAAATACTCCACCATATATCCCAGGCGACCAACTTCGTCACCCACTTTGAAATTGACCTGGCGGGTATTAAAAGACCCCAGGCCCGCTCTCAGCTGAATATCCGTAGAGCGCGGTACGGGAGTGGACAATAAATTAATCGCCCCTCCTGTCGTATATGGCCCCGCCATCAAGCTGGCCGATCCCATCCGCACCTCGAGTCCGTTCATGCGTCCCATAGTGGGAAAATAATAAGCGGCCGGAGCAGAATAAGGCGCCGGAGCTGTGGGAACGCCATCCTCCATCACCAAAATTTTAGAAGATCTGGATGCGCCACTACCCCGAATGCCAATATTTGGCCTCAGTCCAAATCCTTCCTCCTCCTGAATCTGCACCCCGGGAATGCGCTGTAGGGATTGATGCACATCTGTGGTTCGAATTTGATCCAAAAATTCCGAAGAAATAAAATAAGAAGTCGGGCCGCTTCGCTCCACAAACTCCCGTCGAGAACTTAAACTCAAACCAGACAATTCAATTTCCGGAAGCGAATAATTTCCAGATTTCATTTCCAGGACTAATGATTGATCCTCAATCACTTCTACGCGCTCACTCATGTCTCTGTAACCCACCGATCTCAGGTCGAGAATATACACTCCCGAGGCCAGCGAGAACTTCGCAACTCCTTCAGCATTCGTAAATTTATACTGAGCTTCGGGCCCTAACAAATCGATTTGAGCCCCACTTATAGGCTCCCCTAAGGAGTCCTGTGCGATCACAGTAAATTCAATTTGCCCCATCAGAGAAAGGGAACAAAAACCGAAAACGAGAAAGAATAGTAGTTGTTTCATTTGCCTTATTTATATTAAGTCTAATTAAGAACAAATATAAATAAGAAATTGAATTGTCCAACGAGACCTCAAAAAAAGTTACTAACAATTTGCAGATGCATCTCATCGGATCATATTTTTTTGGGGTCATCCCCGGCCCTCCCTTGCTGCGCGCGGTCGGGCACGGCGCTACCCGCGCCTCGGGGTCGGGCTATCCGGCACTTCGGTCCTTCATCGCTGCCCCTGAGCAGCGCAGCGATTCGGACGGCTGGCGCCTGCCTCCTATCCCTTGCCCGGGGCTTCAGGGTCTCCGATCAGCGCCTTGAGGAAAAGTTTAGCCGCCGCGATATTTGTAGCGAGGGGAATATTATGGACATCGCAGATCCGCATGAGCATTTGCACATCGGGTTCATGCGGGTGCTTATCGAGCGGATCGCGAAAGAATATAATGAGGTCCAATTCCTTTTGTGCAGCCATGGCGGCGATCTGTGCATCTCCTCCAATTGGGCCTGATAGTACTTTCTCAACTTTCAGGCCGGCATCCTCGACTAGTCCCCCGGTGGTTCCGGTTGCCACCAACTCGATTTTGTCCAGCGTATCCCTGTAATTCAATAAAAAGGATACCATATCCGCCTTTTTCCCATCGTGAGCTACTACTGCGATCTTCATATTATTAAATTTCAACTTTTAAATTCGTCTCAACCTCCTGCATCGCCCCTTTCCTACTACTTTCAAATTCAAGGTATAGGATTTTCCTGCTATGTCAAATCCATTAAATTGGGAACACCGGCAGGCCGAAGCAGATGAAATCCCTCTCCATAAGTCGCCCCCACGAATCGCCCCATCACCCGATCTTTGGCCTCCACATTATCTAGAAAATCCTTAGACGATATGGGGCTCTCCGGCTCTTTAGAGTTGGGATCGTAAAATTGGGACTTATAGGCCTTGATCATCTCCATCTTTTTATCGAAAAAGTCGGAAATGTCCACGACGATATCCGGTGTGCTGGTATAGTCCTGAATGTATTGGTAGATGTTTTTTGGCCGCCACTTTTCCTGTACTTGGCCAGTGACGGGATCCACCGTTTCGATTCGGCGCAGACCCGATAAAAAACAGGCATCACTCGTCAAACCGGAAGCGCGCGCATGATCGGGATGTCGGTCCCATCGCGCATTGATCAATACCAACTCGGGTTGATATTTTCTGATGTAGGGAATTATGGCATGTGCACTTTCGTGATTGTGCTCAAAAAACCCATCAGCCAGACCCACATTTGCCCGCAAACTCATGCCACCTATTTGAGCTGCATGTGTTGCCTCTTTCAGACGAGTTTCTGCATTTCCCCTCGTACCCAGTTCACCTTCAGTCAGATCGAGAATACCCACAGTATATCCCAAATCAATATGCCTCAAAAGAGTACCGGCTGCGCAGAGCTCAATATCATCGGGATGAACCCCAATACCTAAAACGTCTAATTTCATATTACCATCGAATTAATGCTGAAGCCCAGGTAAATCCACTACCAAAGGCAGCTAAACAAACCAAATCTCCGGATTTTACAAGTCCCTTTTCCCACGCTTCAGACAGAGCAATCGGGATGGAGGCCGCTGTTGTATTTCCATAGCGGTCTATATTATTATACACCTGATCATCGGACAATTTCAAAATTTTCTGCACAAATTGCGCGATGCGCAAATTCGCCTGATGCGGAATGAGCATATCGAGATCATCAATAGAGTATCCATTAGATTCTAGCGATTCCAATATCACCTCGGGAAATTTTTTCACCGCATGCTTAAAGACGTATTGACCGTTCATCACGGGAAATATCATGCCATCATCTATCATTTTCTGTGTGAGGAACAATCCACCGAACTCCTCATCCCCAAATCCGTAATCCTTGTCCGGAGAATGATAGCCACCGTGAGATCCCGGCGAGGTAAAAGCCAGTTCTTCTGCGTGGCGTCCATCTGAATGCAAGTGCGTAGATAAGACCCCTTTCCCCTCCTTTTCTGAGGCCTGCAATAGAGCCGCTCCGGCTCCATCGCCAAAAATGACTGCTACATTGCGCCCCCGGGTGGAGTAATCCAGACCCATGGAGTGCACTTCAGCTCCCACAACGAGAATGTTTTTATACATGCCGGATCGAATAAATTGATCCGCTACAGAAAGAGCATAAACAAAGCCGGAGCACTGATTCCTCACATCCAAAGCCCCGATCTCAGTTTTACAAATCCCCATTTCTCTTTGCAGCAAGACCCCGCAACCCGGGAAATAATAATCCGGACTCAAGGTCGCGAAAATGATAAAATCGACTTCTTCCTTATCCACCTTTGCTCTTTCCAGGGCGATAGCAGCTGCTTTTGCTCCCAGAGTCGTCGGGGTTTCCGTA
Source organism: Saprospiraceae bacterium (assembly GCA_041685645.1). GTDB lineage: Bacteria > Bacteroidota > Bacteroidia > Chitinophagales > Saprospiraceae > JAWLFI01. Next base: position 4,124 of record JAWLFI010000204.1, read on the forward strand.
TGTCGTTCAGCATAGCGGCGTTCTTTAATTCCCGTCCGCTCCTGAATCCACTCATCAGAGGTCTCCATGTATTGAGCCAAATCATCATTTGTCACCACCTTTTCAGGTACATAATGGCCGATACCAGCTATTATACTATGCTTCATATTCAATTAATTTGAAGTCAATATAGTAATAAAATAGAGAAATT
>JAWLFI010000205.1:0-4313 GCA_041685645.1 Saprospiraceae bacterium
GGTTATCAGGCCCTGCGTGTAGAGTTGGGTGAAGCTAACGAATATAATGTGAAGTTAGATGACTCTGGTGTAGTGATGGATGAAGTAGTGGTTGTAGCCTACGGTGAGCAATCCCGAAGAAGTTTGGTTTCCAGCGTATCCACAATCGATGAAAAATCGATTAGTAACATACCGGCAGTTTCACCTCAAGAGGTGCTTCAAGGCCAGGCTTCCGGAGTCCAAATCGTTCAATCTTCCGGAGTATTGGGAGCAGCTACAAATATTCGAATCCGCGGTGTGGCTTCACTAACGGCTGGCGGAGATCCACTTTTTGTAGTGGATGGAGTGCCAATGAATGATAATGGAAATGGGGCTATATCAAATGATTTTGGTGCAGCATCAACTCTTAACCCGTTGATGAATATTGCTATGGAGGATATCGAATCCATTTCGGTCTTAAAGGATGCCGCTGCAGCCTCTCTATACGGTTCGCGAGGATCTAATGGGGTGGTTCTAATTACAACAAAACAAGGAAAGGCCGGAACCAATAATGTGAGTTTCGGAACCTCTTATGGGGTAGGCGGTCCGACGAATTTGTATGATATGACAAATACGGAGCAATATAACGAAATTTCAAATCGATATGGATTTGGTACTTCTCCGAATGATAACTTTTTTGACTGGCAAGATGCGGTAACACAGAGAGCAGAAACTTTCCGGGCAAATTTAGGTTTTGACGGTGGAAATGATAAAACTAGGTACTATATTGGCGGGGCCTTCACTGATGACCAAAACTATGTGTTTGGAAATGAGATGCAGAAGTATACCGGTAAAATGAATCTTTCTCACCAAGTTAGCGATAATTTTAAAATCGGAGCCAACGTATCGATTAGTAGAGTGAATATGGATCGCATAGATGCAGAAAATAGCACGTTTGCACCGCTCACATCCGCATATCTTCAATCGCCATGGGTCGACGCCTATAATGAGGATGGTTCGTATAGGCAAACGGGTTTTATTGCAAATGTTTTGGCTATTAACGATATTGCCTTAACAGAATTTATCACTCGTCGTAATTTTGGAAATGCTTATTTGCAATATACCATACCTAATATAGGTAGAGGTAGTATTAACCTTCGTTCAGATTGGGGAATTGATGAGTTTCAGACGGAGGAAACTATACGATATCCCGAGGAAATATCTCCAGGCGGATACGGGTATCGCAGAGTCTTGAGAGATGATAAGTGGCTGACCACAAATACCATTGATTATTCCACTCCTGTGGGTGATAGGTCAAATTTGACTTTTTTATTGGGACAGAGTTTTGAGACAGCCTTACGAGAAGGTATCGCAGTTGAAGGGACAGGCTTTGCCGCCGATCCACTAAGGAATGTATCGTCAGCTGCTAATCCCAGTATTACCAGTGCCACGAGAACGGCTTGGGCTTTAGCATCGTTCTTCGGTCGTCTTCAATATGATTTTGATGATCGGGTTTTTGTAGAGGGGTCCTTCCGAAGAGATGGTTCTTCTCGGTTTGGAGCAGATAACCGTTGGGGAAATTTCTGGGCCGTTGGAGCAGGATGGAATCTTTCCAATGAAGCTTTTATGAGGGATCAAACCTTCTTTAATGAGTTGAAGCTGCGCGCGAGTTATGGTCTCACAGGAAATGAAAGAATTGGAAACTTTGCTTCCCTCGGGCTATTCGGAGCAGGAACTGTGTCTGACTACAATGGAGCTCCGGGTTTACGTCCTATTCAACCGGCTAATCCGGATTTGAAGTGGGAGCAAACTTCTCAGTTTGATGTTGGAGTAAACATGCGGATCAAAAACTTCTTTGATTTGGGTGTTTCTTTCTGGCATAAAGAAACTACAGATTTATTGTTAAATCAAACAGTTCCCATGTCTACTGGATTTACTAGTTTCACACAAAATGCAGGTGACATGACGAATACAGGTGTAGATATCGACTTTAATTTTGACGTTCTACGCAATCAGGATTGGTATGTATCCATTGGTGGTAATGTTAGTTTCTGGAGAAATGAGATTACAAGCCTACCGGATGCAACAGTAGATTCTGACGGCAATAGATTTATTCAAGATCCGGCATCTGCCGCCCAAAGAGCTGTTGTAGGACGTACTGCAAATGAGTTTTTCCTTATCCGATATAATGGAATTAATAGTGAAACAGGCGATGCGGAATGGTTAACAAAAGATGGAGAACTAACAACGGAGCCAGGCCAGGGGGATCGCGTTTTTGCAGGATCAGCTATTCCGGATTTTATCGGGGGTGTTAATTTTAATGTAGGCTATAAAGGGTTAAACCTAAGTGGGTTGTTTAATTACACTTATGGGAATCTTATCATGCTTGATGAGTTGAGATTCACAGAAGACCCGGACGGATTTAACCGATCAACAAGGTTGTTGGACGCCTGGGAACAGCCGGGAGATGACGCCTTTGCCCCAGGTGCAGAAAGTACAACTGTTGAAGATTTCCCTCAGCGATCAACAAGTCAACTAAATGATGGATCCTTCTTGCGTTTGCGTTCAATTACCTTATCCTATGACTTACCTGTAAGCACATTGGGTATTGACTGGATCAAGAACTTAAGTATTTATGCCCGGGGAAATAACCTTTGGACAGTCACGGCCTCTGATTTTAGAGGACAAGACCCTGAGGTGTCAGACTCAGGAACGAATAACCTAATTCAAGGCGAGTCATTCTTCGTCGTTCCTCAGCGCAAGATGTATACTTTCGGTCTCAACGTAACCTTTTAATCAAACCAAAAATAGCAACTATGAAATTTAATATAAAAATATCTTTAATCGCCTTATTAGCCCTCTTTGTCTGGGCTTGTGAGGACGATTTGGAGATTCAACCCGAACAAGATCTTTCGCCTGAGGGCGCTTTTGCGAATCAAGATGCCGCCGCTGCAAGTTTAACGGGTGCATACGGACGCATGCTTGTCCTTGATGTGTTTGGATCAATGCCTCAGATTATTGGGGACTTTCAAGCCGATAATGTAGATTTTATTGGATCATTTCCGACTTTAAGAGATATTAAATCCAGTTCCGTTATCGCAGATAATGCTACTATTCGGGTGATATATCGCGACCACTATCGCGCTGTTTTAGCCGCAAACGCGGTCATACAGAATGTGCCAGATGTAGAGGACGCCGGATTTTCAGACGAAGATCGGGCGCAGTTTATTGCTGAAGCGAAGTTTGTGAGAGCTATCACCTTTTTCAATTTGGTTAACCTTTTTGCTCAGCCATACACTTTAGATGATGGAGCATCTCCAGGAATTCCATTGAGATTAGAACCGGAAGCATTGAATGGTACCTTTGATCCTATGGATCGCCACTCCGTTGCAGAAGTCTATGATCAAATTGAGCAGGATCTGCTAGATGCAGTAGAGGACCTTCCGGAAGTAAATGGACGTGTTCGAGCTAGTTCCGGCGCTGCTAATGCTTTACTGAGCCGATTGTATTTATACAAGGGTGATAACCCAAATGCAGCGGATTTTGCTCAGCGCGTAATGGATGAAGGCAATTACGCTTTAGCTAGTGATTATAACTTTTATAATTCACTAACTCCTGAAACAGTTTTTGACATAGCCATGTCTTCCATTGATAATTCCCGTACAGGCTCCGGAGGTTGGGCATCTTTTTACAATCCGGCTGAATTAGGAGCTCGTGGAGATTGTCCGTTTACAGAAGATCTACTAGACGCGCATGAAGATGGGGATAGACGTATCACGGAATTGACGCAAATCGGTGAAAATGGTCGCACATATACGACCAAGTATCCGGATTTTGTAACAAATGCCGATAATGCACCTATTATCCGCACAACCGAAGTGGTGTTAAATAGAGCTGAGGCCCTTGTGAAATCCTCCGGTAGTGTCGTTGGTGAAGCTATTGATATTCTTAATGAATTGCGAACTCGTGCGGGCCTTGAAACGTTCGACGCGACGGATTTTGATAGCTCCGATGATTTGTTGGCTACCATTTTGGACGAACGACGCAAGGAGTTGGCTTTTGAAGGTCACCGTCGCATGGACTTATTGCGAAATGGGGAAGAGATTACAATTTTTAGTGAGTCTGAAATTGTTAGTAGATTGATGCCGGGCGATGATCAAGCGGTGATGCCCATTCCGATTTTGGAAATAGATCAAAATTCATCTTTGCCTCAGAACCCCGGGTATTAATCCGTAGTTCTGATTTGAAGGATTTTCAACCGACGGGGAACTTTCTCCGTCGGTTTTTTTGTTGTAAAAGTTGAAGATTAAGAAAAATGTCGTACTTTTGCGACGCGAAAACAAAAAATAGTTATA
>JAWLFI010000033.1:0-7735 GCA_041685645.1 Saprospiraceae bacterium
TATTTTTTGTTTGTGCTCCATTAATGTATGAAAGGGTTTTGACTGTGCTCATCCGGTGGGTCGCGAGAAAGGGAGAGTGCCAAAGGCAACGGAATGGTAGCGCCCGGAGGGCGCAAGCGCCAGGGATGGTAGGGGCTCCGAGCATCGCGAGGAGGTCCGAAAGCGGCAGGCAGCCGCTGAAGGACGGAACCCCCGCACAGCCCGGTCCCGTCCCCAACTCGTTGTGGGACGGGAGGCGCCCAAATCAAATAAAAAATAAATATTACCTGCCGGGAAATTGTCTCACGATCATCGCACGATGGTCACCGACCCGCTGCGCTCTACCCACTCGCCGGTCTCCAGCAAGCGATAGCGCCAGCGATACACATAGACGCCCGGAGCTGCCGGAGTGCCTCGAACCCGACCGGTCCACCGCTGAATGGGATGACGGGAAAGAAATACGCTTTGGCCCCAGCGATCGAAAATCTGTAGTTCGTAATCGGTGATCTGACACTCGCCTTCGGGGCCGAAGTCGTCGTTGATGCCATCGCCATTGGGACTAAATACATTGGGTAAAAACCACTGGCAGCCACACTCTTCAAACTCCACGGTGAAGGTGAAGGATTCCTCGCGCTGACACACTGGCGCGCTGACGGTATAATTGCCGGGTGAGCGAATCACCCAGGGCTGTGGCAAGGGCTCGGAATTGTACTCCACGCCTGTAGAAAAGGGATGCGTCAATACCAGAGAATCCACGCAGCGCACCAGGGTGTCTCCAAACACCTCGGCCAGATCGGAACGGGTCAAAAACGAACGACAGGTCCGGTTCTCGGGCGGTATATCGCTGTAAAACTCCGTGGGAACTTCCGCAATGTCGGGCGCAATGGCCTGTAAATCAAAAATCGGAATAGAGGAAATATTGTCGGGCGGACCTACGGTCAAGCCTTCGGCCGGGGGCCCTCCTTCCACACAGGGATTGTTGGCATCCAGACGTGCCACTCTATCGGATTGCTGGTTCTGTGTGCTGCCACTGTACAGCAGCCGCAGGTCGTCATCCAGGGCGATATCGCCCAGCATCGCCGGCAAGGCCTGTATATCGGGCTGCCAAAAGTCGCTAAAGTCTTCTTCTCGCGGACCCCAAAGCACGCCCACGGGCTCGGCTGAATTATTGACTTCCAGATCTGCCATGACGGCCCAGTGAGTGGCATTGACGGCCAACTGACTATTGAAAGCGGGCGAGGGAAAGGCGGCCGCAGTCCATTGCTCTTCGGGGCCATTGGCGGACCAGCGAATCAATCGCAGATCGGTCGCATCTACTTCCAAAGAATAGCCGCGATCACCGCTGACCACAAAATCTATATTGAGCGGATCGGGACTCGACCAGGACCAACCTTCTGTTTCGCCGGTTTCTGCATCTATGATATACATGCGTCCATTAGCGCCCAGCATGACCTGCCCGTTGGGTAGTACGCCCAGATCTGCTTTTCCAAAAGCGACGCGATCGGATTGCCAGGCGGCCCGAAGACTGCCCGACTCCTCTATCACCATGAGGCCAAAATGTCCCAGGGCACCGGAATTGTCGCGATACAAGAGGTACCAACGCGGTTGGGTGGGGTGGGCTGCTAAGGCCAATGGCAGCCAATCGGTTGAGCGCTCAATTTCTACGGAGCGCACCTCCGCGGCATTCGATCGCAACCACTGAATAATGAAATGGGTATTGTCTGCATGCAAGACGCCCAGGCGGCCACTGCCCGGATGCACATCCATATCGATGACCCGGCGCGTGCTGTCGCCTCCTTCCAGGGCGCGCACCCAGTGAAACTGTCCCTCGCAATTGTACTTGGCCAGAACGCTGTAGTTTTCCGGATCGCCCTGCAATTTTCGAGCATCCAGAAGTGCGTAAAACCGCAGCGGATCGTCCGGGTCAGCTGCGACGCGATTTGCCGTTGTGCCAAAGGTGGTGCTCCAGTCGCCGATGAAGGTCTCGGCCGTCTGTGCCATGAGCCAGACCCCGCTAAAGCAGACCATGATAAGGAAAAAGAGTGTTCGCATGGGATTGTTTTATAGGTACAAAGGTAATAAGATCGCTCTGGTTCAGGGAACGGGTTGCGGACTTGTCCGTGCGAAAAAACTTTACTACCTTGAAGCAGCGTTCCAGGGATCGATGAGGACGATCCGGGCGCTGGACTTTTCACCAAAACCGAATGATGACACCTTCAGGCCGCGCCAGACAAATCAAAGAACTCCTCGGCTCCAGCTTTTGGTTTGTTCCCCTAATCATTATTCTGGCGGCCATCCTGTTGGCCACGGTTCTGGTGATCATAGACAACCAATTTGAAGAGGAGCTATCCGAAATATCGGGTTTTCTGTTTTCAGGTGGTGCGGAATCGGCCCGGTCTATTTTATCCATTATCGCCGGTGGGATGCTTGGGGTGGCCGGAACGGTATTTTCCATCACGCTCGTTGTGCTCACCCTGGCCACCAGTCAATTGGGCCCGCGGTTATTGCGGCTTTTCATGCACCAGCACATCAATCAAGTCGTGCTCGGCACTTATGTGGCCACTTTTGTTTATTGCCTGCTCATCCTGGGCTCGGTCAATTCGGTGTCCGAGGTAGAATTCGTGCCCCGCATTTCCATTCTCATGGCCATGATGCTGGCCGTGGCCAATATCTTTTTGTTGATCATATTTATCCACCATGTTTCCGTCAGTATTCAGGCCGATCAGGTCATTTCCGATGTCGCAAAAAATTTAAACAAAACCGTGCGGAAGCTCTATCCCGAAAAATTGGGAGTAGATGCCCATGAACTGGAAGATTCCGTCGACTTGAGCGCATATCAGGCCGAATACGACCACTGCATCGAAGTTCGTTCGTCCGGTGGAGGGTATTTAGAGACCATTGATAATGACTATTTGATAGAATGGGCGGTTGGGGAAGACGTTTGGATGGAGCTCTACTTGCGGCCCGGGGATTTCGTCATTGAGGGTATGCCCATCGCCCGCATTTACGCCAAAGAGGAGCGGGAGGACATGGACTGGACGAAGGCTCTGGAGCGCCATTTCTTTTTTGGTGATAAGCGGACGCCCTGGCAGGACTCAGAATTTGCCGTGCATCAAATGGTGGAAGTCGCCGCCCGAGCTCTCTCACCGGGAGTCAACGATCCCTATACCGCCATTACCTGCATCGATAAGCTCAGCGCCATTTTGGCCTACCTCTGCAAAGCGCAGTTTCCCTCCCCCTACCGCCTGGATGAGGACGGCCAGTTGCGCGTTGTGGCCCGCATCCTCGATTTCGAAGGCATGTTGGACGCATCCTTCAATCAGATTCGGCAGTACGGGGCCGATTCGCCCTCTATTATTATCCACCTCATGGGTCGCCTCGTCAACCTCCATCAGGTTGCCGATCAGCCCCATACCGTCCGCGCCATTTTGCGTCACGCTCGCATGGTCCATCGCGCCGGGCAGACCCACCTCAAAGAGCCCAATGATCGGCGCGACCTCCAGAGGCGATATTTGCGTTTTCAGGAAAAGTAAGGTCTTCCGGGCGGTGATTTGCTCCGTCGAACGGAATTTGTCGAAGGGCTGAAGGGTCGAAGTGACCCGGGGAATAGAGAAGCCCGGGAGACCCGGCAGCCTCCTTCCATCATACTAAATACCGAAACCATCGCAAAGCCTCGAGGGAAAAAAGGAAAGGATACAGAAACACTTTTTTCATGCGGGGCCAGGGTGCCGACCGATAGTGAAAAATAACATAGCGGTAAAACAAACGGTGGCGATATTTCTTCTCTCGGTTCGCTGCCCAGAGTCGTCGTATCCAAAGCGCCTCGAGATGAGCACTGCAGCGCCACTTTTCGGTGAGTTGAGAGCTGGTGTTGGAGGTATGATGAGTGTACACTGCCACCGGAGTCTGCGAACAGCTTTCGATATAGAAAGGCAGGTCGGAGAGAAGAATCCGGCGAGCGAAATCCAAATCCTGCACCTGACTCAAGTCGGGATCAAAATATCCCAGCTGCCGGAATACGGAACGCCTTAACGTCAGGCCATTCATCTGTATGCCGGCCTGGGTGAGGTCTGCAAAGTTCGCTGAAGTCCCTTCTGCAGAACGAAAATGGCAGGAACTTACTGCATGTTTTTGTTGCTCGCCCTTGTAGTCCGCCCGATAGGTGGTTTTCACCGGCTGGGCAACGACTTGCCACTCAGCCCGGGCACGAAAATAGCTCGCCGTCCGCGCAAAGCGTCCCGGCAAATAATAATCATCGGCATCTAAAAATGAAATATAGGGTGCTGTGGCCTCGGCCAGACCGCGATTCCGCGCAATGGCGGCGCGCTCCGGTTGAGCACTCTGAGCCGGCAAATACCTGATGCGAGAGCTTTTCTCCGCCCATTTGACCATCAGGCGGTCCGACCCGTCCGTAGAGGCATCATCAATGACGATGACTTCCACCACCTCCGGCTGATCCAAAGCCGATTGAATCGCCCGGTCGAGGTAGGGCGCCGCATTGTACACCGGCATGATCACACTCACTTCCATAGAATGATATATCTTTGGCAAAAGTACGGTAAAATTAAGGCATGCAAGTAACGATCATTGAACCGCACGAGCACTTCGAGATGCTTTTGGCTCTCTGGCCGGCTGTTCGCCATAGTGATTGGCCCACCCGCATACTTTGTTCGTCGCAATGCCGACAAAATGTAATCCGCGTCCAGCCCGAAATGGCTGAAGGCGTCGAATGGGACTGTTCCCACCGACCACAAGCCAGTAAAGATCCCAGTGTACAATTTTTTACGAGCTTGCAATATCACAGAAAACCCTGGCTGCCTTTCATAAAACAATGGCCAACTGCTTTGATCATAAGCAACTCAAATTTTTATCTGGGCAATCCACTCAACGAATGGACTCCGATAGAGAACACCCGATACTCCAGGCTTAGATTTTACTTAGAAAAAGTCTTTCGCTTTCCCATCAACCAACGGCTCAGTCAAAACATCCTGAATTGCGTGGAAGTCGTCATTCCCTACAGTCCTCTGCAGTCTGCTTTTATTCAAAAGCATCACCCGGGACCGACTAGAGAGTTGTCTTTCCATCATACCCAGTCCCCACAACAAAGCCGGGACTACGACTTTTTACCCATTTACAAAAAGGTGCATCAGCTTGACCTGGCGTACTTGCAGTCGGTGATTCCACAATTTCACAAAGAAGTCCTCTGCCTTTGCCTGTCGGAGGAAGTCTCCATTTGTCGGAAGATTCTTCCCGAGCGCGTTCAATACATCGAAGGGCCTATTTCTCATATTGAATATTGGCGCCTTTTTGAGCAAGCGGGCCGGGTGATATTGCCTCTACAGCAGCAGATGACCTTTGGTGTAGTCAATGAAATCCTGGGCCAAACGAAATATTTAGCGCGTATCTATACCGCTTTATCTTTTCAAAAACCCCTGCTTATGCCCGGCGAAATCCCACAGGAGAAACTCCCTGACAGTTCCCAAACGCTCATCGAGCAATATCGAGCGGTGGTAGAGTATTTAGCGGATCAATTATGAGTCGGAATCTTCATATTCTTTCTCGGGATCGGTCAAAAACCGATAGCGCTGATCGGGCGGCACCATAAAACATTGTTCTGAGCGACCAAACCAGTCCTTTCTGCGGCGCGCAACCCATCGGTACACTACATCCCGCAGTGCCCGGGGAATGAGGTAGAGAATTTTAACTGCACTATAAATCCCCCCCAACTGCTCCAGCACGCGAAAGACGGCCGTGGAATAGGTATAGAATTGTCCGTCCTCATACAGAATCACACTGTCCGCTTCCTGCACCCGGGACGGGGCTTCTTCGAGCAAGCTTTGAATGGATTCATCCTGCAGCGCGGCAAAGAGAATCTGCCCCTTTTCGTCTTTTTCCATGACCCATTGCACGCCTCTACTGCACATTAGACAGTGCCCATCGTAGAGAAGCACCGATTTTCCCTCCGGTATTTGTGGAGCCTCAGCCATTAGTCCTCCTCTTTAGACAAAAGCCGTTGGCGGTCTTGCTTAATTTTTTGTTCTTCGTTCATGGGGTAAATCAAAAGAGCCTCCGGTGTATCGACGACAATATAATCCTCCAACCCTCTGATGAGCACTTTCTTTTCTTTGGGAAAACGGAGTAAAGAGCGCTGACACTCTTCAATGAGGTGCTCTCCTTCGTGTTGGATTACTATCCCGTCCTCTCCTTTTTCGGTGCGCTCGTAAACACTGCCCCAGGTTCCGAGATCCGACCAGCCAATTTGGGCGGGTAAGGTGTAGATGTAATTTACATTTTCCATGATGGCGTAATCGACAGATATATTTGGCGTTCCGGGATAGACCTCCTCCAGGAAGTCGGCTTCCTTTTCGGTTCCATAAACCTCCATCTTTTGCGTCAGGGGTTGGTATATTTCGGGCGCAGCTTCCTCAAAAGCGGCCAGTATTGTATCTACCGAAAACATGAAAATCCCTGCGTTCCACACGTAATCGCCCGAAGCGATGAACCGCTTCGCTTGTTTTTGATCCGGCTTCTCGGTGAATTTCACCACTTTAAACAACAGGCTCTGCCCCGCAACTTGATCATTATTGTTGTTGTATTGGATATATCCATAGCCGGTATCCGGTCGCGTGGGCCGCATACCCAAAGTCAAAATTGCCTTTTCCTGCTCGACGAACTCCAGGCCATCGCGCACCATGGCGATAAATGCCGTCTCTTTTTCTATCAGGTGATCTGAGGGTGCAATCAGCAAGCTCGCCCGGGGATTTCGCGCTTTTACATGCAAGGCCGCATAGGCGATACAGGGTCCCGTGTTGTTACGGCTAGGTTCGCGAAGAATATTTTGCGTTGGTAATTCGGGCAAGGTCTGCTGCACTCGGTCTGCATATCTTTCGTGCGTCAGGACCAAAATGCGATCGGTGGGTACCAGCGGCAAGAATCGCTCAAAGGTCATGCGCAATAAGGACTTGCCGTTACCCGCAATATCTAAAAATTGTTTGGGCTGCTCGGCCGTTGATGCGGGCCAAAAGCGGGATCCAATGCCACCCGCCATAATCACTACGTACTGATTTTTTTTCTCTGCCATATGTTTATTCTTTCGTATCCTCCTGAACTTTCTCTTGAAAACTTCAAAGATAAGTCATTTAAAGCATACGAGCTATCGATCACCCCTTCTGCCGCAATCATTAACTTTGCAGGTAATCCGTGATAAATTGAAATTTGGGTATGATGATTTGCTGACGACTTTCATCCAATGTGCGTTCAATAATATAGTAGCCTCGCATATATCCCAGATCAGATAGCAAAGGGCACCAGGATTCGTAACTAAATTGCTCTCCTGGAGCTATCAGCGGCTGCTTGCCCACCACGCCTTTGCCTTCTACTTTGCGCTTGACACCGGCGGAGTCAAAAATAATCCAATGACGGGACAAGAGTCGAATTTCAAATTCGCTTTCATTGATAATCTCTACCTGGTAGGAAAAATAGAACTTTTGCTGCGACAAATCGCTGAGTTCTGGTCTATACCGAGGCTGTACCCTCACACAGATATTTTCTGTTTTTTCTGCATACATAAAATTATAACGGTTCCCCCGGCGATTTGTTGGAAAGCTGTGCACAAGTCCGTATTCGATTTCTTGTCTTAGGCGGGTCTGCTCCAAAAACCCTTCCTGTTCCGAAAGGCTGCAATACACAATCTCTTCGTCTCGAATAAAGTCTTTCCTCAAGGTAGCTATGGCTGCGCCTGTGGGCCTCCCGTCCG
>JAWLFI010000033.1:7835-17546 GCA_041685645.1 Saprospiraceae bacterium
ACCCTTCCTGTTCCGAAAGGCTGCAATACACAATCTCTTCGTCTCGAATAAAGTCTTTCCTCAAGGTAGCTATGGCTGCGCCTGTGGGCCTCCCGTCCGGCACCTTAAATCGAAAAATTATTTTTCGATTTATGTGGAAATGGCAGGCTGAAGGAAGAGGGCGTCAGCGACTGTCTTGAGGGCGACCACCATGATTTCACTACCGCTGCGGGTGAGATCCTCTTCTTCTTCGTCAGTGCAGAGATCCTCGATAAAAGCGAGCAGTTCGGATTCGGGGTACTGATCAAAGAGAACGTCCATTTTGTCAGAGAGACTGCGCCCTTCGGACTCTTCGAGCCAGGTCCAGTTGGCCTCGTCCAATTCTCCAATGGTATCTTCAGAGATCGGCTTTTGGGCCAGGCCTTTTTCGCGGGCGACCGTCATCAAAACAGTAGCGCCAAACAAAAGGGTTTCGCGCTCCACTTCGGTCAATAGCGAGAAATCATCGGACAGCACATAGGCCGCTAAGTCGGGCTGCCATTGGGTCCATTGATCCACCTCATCTTCGAAGACGAGGGCTTGCTCTGAGAGGCGATCGAGTTGGTTTTCTAGTTCTACGGTTTCTATCATGGCTTGTGATTTTTCGAATTATCTTTGGAAGAAACGGTCTCAGCCGGTGGCCTATTGTCCCAATCGGGTCGGGGCCGTCGGGCGGGTTGATCCTGCAATAAATGAAGGGGCTCGCCATGAGCCAACACCTCGCGAACGATGAAAAATCCATCGTCGCCCTGAGCCTGATATAAGGGCATGAGAATCAAGCCATCGATCGGAGCACAGATGGGTCCGTTTCGGTCGCGAGCGAGCTCTTCTCCACGCTGTATGGCTTGAAAGTTTTTGTACCCGGGATGCATCTGAAAGTGATCCCCGGGGGCAATTGTATGGGTCAGGACGTGCTCGGCGACCATGGGGAGACCGCGGGCGTATTCAATGAGCAATTGTTCGTGCTGGTTTTCAACGTCTTCGGCATTGATACAGCCAATAATACTCATGACGTTGGTGATGGCGGCAATGGCGCGATTGACGGAGAGGGTTTCTTCGTGCTGTCCGGACTCAAATACGATGCAGGTAGTATCGGCATCCAGTTTGTTTTGATTGAAATAGTGAAGAGAGGTTCCCTGTATCCCTTTGAGCATGCCGGTGATGACGGGCACATGCAATTCAACACCAATGCGCAGGCTGCGAAAATCGTCAGAAGCAATGGTGAAAATGCCACCATAAGCTGTGGTAGTGTGTAAGTCGAGAACAATAATGTGCGTGGGTCGGTAAGCGCGAACTTCTTTTTTGATGGTTTTGATGATGTCGTAGATCTCCCGGTCTTCTGCTTCGAGAGAAGCTCGCGGGGATATGAGAATGCGCTGTACATTTTCATCTTTCCACTGCCGATTGAGGTCGCGCTTGATGTACCGAACCCCTTGCCGCAAGGCCGCTAAATTGCCGGCGAGGCCGAGAAACATACCGGAAAATTCAAATTGCGGGTTGGTAATGGGCTCCACTTCCAGCATTTTCACCATCATGTGTATGGCTTCGACGCCGGCAGTCTCATTCCCGTGCATTCCACCAATACAAATCAACATCGGCCCGCGCTGCGTACCGATGTGTTTCCCTATGATTCTCTTGTATTTTTTCGCTGGCATAATTTCTGATCCGACGTCCAATAATACTAAATTTAATGCGACTTTCTGTATTTTTACAACTGTGAGATACCTCCCATGAAGCCAGGAGCTTGACCAATGGCGGAACTTTTGGTCAAACCACTCGGTTTTTACATCAGAATAAAAAAAATCCTCTGGAAACCCGAGATTACAAATATTTCATCGCTTACCTGGGTCCATTGTTTTGTTGGGCAGGGCTCTACTGGCAATCGTATGCTGCGCCCGGCATGGTTTATTTAGCTTTCGTTATTATTCCCCTTCTGGAATTGATTTTGCCACAATCCCGGGTAAATCCCGACCAGAACACAGAGCAGGAAAGGGAACAACACTTCTTTTTTGATTGGGTGCTGTACTTACATCTGCCCATCGTCTATGGATTGCTAGTCTATTTTTTTCAGGTCTTATCGACCGACACTTTATCGCCTTTGGAGCAGCTGGGGTTACTATTGAATATGGGAACACTCATCGGAGCCATGGGGATTAACATCGGACACGAATTGGGACATCGGCCGGGATTTTGGGATAAGGTCATTGCTCAATTATTGCTATTGCCGGCTCACTACTTGCATTTCCAAATCGAACACAATATCGGTCATCACAAACACGTAGCAACACCGCAAGACCCTTCAACTGCGAGAAAGAACGAAAGTGTATATGCGTTTTGGTGGCGCTCGGTCACGGGCGTTTACCTCAAAGCCTGGCGCATAGAGGCAGATATCTTAGAGCGAAAAGAGCGGCCTATTTTGTCCTGGCAGAATCGCATGATTCGTTTTTCCGCTGCCCAGCTGTTGTATTACGGCATCGTATTTTTCGTTTGGGGAACTTATGTTTTAGCCATGGCTATTATCGCTGGGATTTTGGGTTTTCTCTTATTGGAAACCGTGAATTATATCGAACATTACGGTCTATTGCGCAAAAAACTACCCTCCGGGCGCTATGAGCCGGTTAATATTCAACATTCCTGGAATTCTAATCACGCCATGGGGCGGATCATGTTGTTTGAGCTGACACGTCATGCAGACCACCATTTTAAAGCGACGCGGCCCTATCAGGTTTTGCGACACTACGAGGAGAGTCCACAATTGCCCATGGGCTATCCAGCGGCCATGATATTGAGTTTACTGCCCCCCCTGTGGTTCAAAACTATTCATCGGGTGCAGCCTCGAGAAAAACATCAGAAGCAGTAGAAATAGTGCCCCATTCACCCTTTGAGAAAGGGAGGAGGGTCATTCTCGCATCCCGATCTGCTAATTTTTTCTTATAATTGTGTATCACATCATTAGAGAGATTAGTTATGGAAGATAGAAATATTCCTTTTGTGGACTTGAGTCGGTTTCGTTCAAACGATCAACAGCAGCGCATAGCATTTATTGAGGAACTGGGAGAAGCTTTTCGCAAAGTAGGCTTTGTCGGCGTCACCAATCATGGGATTCCACAAAAGTTGGTCCAGGAGTTTTACGAAGAAGCAGAAGCTTTTTTCTCTCTACCCAAGGAGATAAAAAACAAATACGAAATCAAAGGGCTGGCTGGTCAGCGGGGATATACCTCCTTTGGAAAAGAGCATGCCAAGCACAGTGATGTGGCCGATTTAAAGGAATTTTTTCAAATTGGACAAACGGTATCCGGCGAACTCAAGATGCACGCGAATTATCCCGACAACGTAAATGTTGAAGAGCGACCCAACTTTTTGGCTACGGCGAAGAAACTATATGGCGAATTTGAAAAAGCGGGTGGTGATTTATTGCGGGCGATTGCCTTGTATTTAAATCAGAAGGAGAACTATTTTGATGGTCTCATAGATCAGGGCAACAGCATACTGCGAGCCATTCACTATCCACCCATTACGGAAGAGCCCAAGTCGGCTATTCGCGCGGAACAGCACGAAGATATCAACTTAATCACCTTGTTGGTTGGCGCTTCTGCCAGTGGTTTACAGGTGTTGGATAAGAATGACAATTGGGTGCCCGTGGTTACAGAAGGGGACGAAATCGTAGTGAATGTCGGTGACATGTTACAGCGCTTGACCAATGATTTGCTTAAATCAACGACGCATCGAGTCATAAATCCGCCGCGGGAAAAATGGCACGAGCCACGCTTGAGTATTCCCTTCTTTTTGCATCCAATAAGTGATATGGACTTGACTTGCCTTGAAGAATGCGTGACAGAAGACAGGCCCTTAAAATACTCTCCCATCACCGCCGGGGAGTATCTCGAACAGCGTTTGCGGGAAATTGGTCTAAAATAACCTAAAAAATGCAAGCATTTTTCACCCTGCGGGCCGAGGCTTTCGCCGTCGATCATTTACTTTCCTAATCTCAGGAACAAATTATTACAATAGTACAAGTCTTTCCAATCTTTCTGATAAAAACAGTTCAAGTTTCGAGAGCAAACCCTCTGCTATGCTAAGTTGTTGTGTACCAGCAAACTATAGTAATAGATCCCTCTGTTTATAATTAAGGTTTTGAATATTGCAGGATAATCCCTGCCTTCGGGGAATTTTGACCGTTCTATCATTGTTAAAAGGAAAACTAATACCGCAAAAATCGTTCGGAGTATCTGACTTATATTTACCTTTGCGGAATAAATGAAAATGTTATGAATCCAAACATATTAGCTTTTTTGCCGAGTGGCTGGGAAATTTTTGTGATTTTGTTCGTCGTTCTTCTGCTTTTTGGGGGTAAGAAAATTCCTGAATTGATGCGCGGGGTAGGAAAAGGAATCCGCGAATTTAATACAGCTCGCGCCACCGTGGAAGAGGAAATCCGCAAAGGCATGACGGATGAAGAGCGCAAGGAACTCAAGGCAGAAAAAGAAAAGGAAGCCGCGAAAGAAAAAGTGAAAAGCGAGAAGAAATCGGATGAGTAGAGCGCTTAAAACGTCTTATGTTTCATCAAAAATCCTTGTCTCTACTGCAGTAATCCGTCTTTAGTTTGACCCCGTTACCTTTTGGTAATACTTTTTCATAGGTTTTGGAGGTCTTCTAGTGTCAGCTGTTATCGCCTAGGTCGCAAATAACTGATCCGCATCTTTAAAGGCCTTAAACTCCAGGGCATTTCCGGCGGGATCTAAGAAAAACATAGTCGCCTGCTCACCGGGCGCCCCTTTGAATCGAATATATGGTTCGATAATAAAGGCGATTCTCTTTTCTCTCAACTGATCAGAAAGTTGGGAAAACTTTTCCCAGGGAATTACAACTCCAAAATGTGGGACGGGTACTTCCTTTCCATCGACGGGCTTTACTTCTACCTTTTCCGTAGATTTGGCCTGGAGATGAATAACTAATTGGTGTCCGAAAAAGTTAAAATCGACCCAGTGGTCACTGCTTCGACCCTCTTCACAATCGAGTATTTCCCGATAAAATTTGCGACATTCTTCTAAATTATGAACGGGAATGGCCAGGTGAAAAGGGGATAAATTTTTCATGGTTGTAGTTTTTTTGTTTTTTTATGAGGCGGTCACTTCTACCCACTTTTACAAATAAGTCAGGCTCAACTCAGGCCGTGAGCTTTCAATCGCTCCAGGACAATGCGATGATTCTCTTTTTGATCAGCCGGGGGAAGGGGACGAGCTTGTTGCATCGCATCATAAGAAGGCAGTGCGTCCAATTCACTTTGCATGCTAATTGGCCAGTGATAATGGCGTGAGATGTGATCGGCCAGATACAGTTGCTCCGGCTGTCCCGGCGTAGGCACGAGAACAGCGGACGTTTGCCAGGCACTTAAATCCATCAAAGTACTGTATCCACTTCGACATAACACCTGTCGCGATTGTCGTACGAGCGTCTCTAAATGTTTACTGTTCGTGTAATCCATGATGTGAACATGGTCATCGGAAGGGGTGGACTCACTTCGATTTGTGTCGTGAGCCCGGATCATAACAAATTTTTGATCCGGATGGGAATGAGCGAGGTAAAGCAATTGCTGTTCGAGTTGACTGCGCGCGGGTTCGGGACCGGACAATAAAAATAGCCAGTCGTAAGTGGGATTCTCATCCTTATGAATTGGCAGCTGAAATCGGCTCGTTGGCCCCAGATAGAACCGTCGCTGTTCCATCGCTGCATGAGATAGCTCCCCACCAATACCCGGTAATTGTGCAACATCGGGCACCCAAATTTCATCGAAGTTCTTCATCCATTGGCGATGGACTTTGTTGGCCATCGTATCCGTCAGCTTTTTTCGCGCTTTAATACGTACCTGGTGGGTGATAAAGAAAGAGGGAACAGTTGGCATAAAACAGCCATATCGCGCATCGGAAATAATGGCATTAAAGGGCGTTTTCTCATGCAGTTCGCGAATAATATTTCTTTCTTCCTCCAGAGCCTGGATGAGATCGGGGGCTTTCATGGCCACGTTCATCGCCATATTGTTCCATCGATACTGCACATTATAAGAGGGAAGCTCTAATTGGGCTGCCTGCGGAAAGTGCGAATGTAAAAAACCCAATACTCTGGGGCAAGACGCCATGGTGATGCGATAGCCCTGCTCTACTAAAATATTTATCAACGGCAAGGAGCGCGTTGCATGACCCAATCCCCAGTCGAGTACAGCAAATAATAAGTGTTTATTGTTGTACTCCATGAAATGTCTAGTTCAATTTTATCTCGTCTTCTTTTTCGTCAAAGAAATGATAGTCCATCAAAGACAGGTCAGACTTAGCTTTAATAGGTACCCATTTGCCGTGATTCAAGTACCACTTCATCTGCAAGCTAGGCAAACCTTTCTTTAAAAATGCCTCTATAAAGGGATGTACATGCAGTTTCACCTTTGACTTGGGACGCGACTGTCGAATAAACATCAAGTCTCTTTCGATTTGATCAGTGACCAGAATCGTCGAATTGACTTTACCCGTCCCATTACAGGTGGGGCACTTTTCTGAAGTATCAATTTTGACGGCCGGTCGGACGCGCTGACGTGTGATCTGAATCAAGCCAAACTTACTCAACGGCAAGATCGTGTGCTGCGCTCTATCCTTTTCCATGGCATCTTTGAGCGTTTTATACAGTTTCTTGCGATGCTCGTACTTTTTCATATCGATAAAGTCAACCACTATGAGTCCACCAATATCTCTGAGCCGCAACTGCCGGGCAATTTCCTCAGCAGATTCGAGATTGACGTACAGAGCTGTTTCTTCCTGACTTGCTCGACGTGACTTCGGCCCCGAATTTACATCGATAACGTGCATGGCCTCTGTATGTTCAATGACCAAATAGGCTCCCGAAGGCATTGTCGCCGTTTTCCCAAAGGCAGACTTGATCTGCCGGGTGATACCGTATCGATCAAAAATGGGCTGCTTTCCTTTATAAGAACGCAGTATTTTTTGTTTATCGGGAGCAATTTCTTTTAGATATTCCTTGAGGTTATCATACAGGTCTTTATCGTTCACCACGATGCGGTTGAAAGAGTCCGTTAGCAAGTCTCTCAGAATGGAGCTGGTTTTATCCAGTTCACTCAACAATTTGACGGGGGCGTTTGCATTGTGCAACTGAGCATGGATGTCTTTCCATTTTCCCACTAGATCACTGAGTTCGTTATGCAAGTCAGCGACTTTTTTGCCTTCGGCCGCCGTGCGGACAATGACGCCAAAGTTGGCTGGCTTTATGCTTTCGATGAGCACCTGCAGTCGCTTGCGTTCATCCGGGTTTCGAATTTTCTTCGAAACGGCAATGACATCGTTAAAGGGTGTCAGGACGATATAGCGTCCGGGAATAGTAACTTCACAACTGATTCGCGGGCCTTTCGTAGAGATGGGCTCTTTGAGAATTTGAACGAGAATAGGGTGTTTTTTATCCACCACTTCGTTAATCTTCCCATTCTTTTTAATTTCTGGTTCAATTTTAAAATCAGCCAAACTCGACGTTTGCTGACTTCCCGACACACTTCCTCTGACAAATTTTTGCAGAGATTGAAATTTGGGACCCAGATCCGTATAATGCAAAAAAGCATCTTTCTTGTGATCAATATCTACAAATGCGGCATTGAGCCCTGGCATTAATTTTTTTACCCTTCCGATAAATATATCGCCGACAGTAAATTCGTTATTAGTAAATTCCTTATGAATTTCTACTAATTTTCCATTTTCAATCATCGCAATTTCGACTTCGGCCGGCGATGCGCTGATGACTAATTCTTTTTCCACTACTTTTTGATTTACTACACAGCTAATCAGCCCCAAAAGAGCGCGTTCTCGAACTTATCGAGCCACGCACTAGACATGGGAAAGAGAAAAATACAAATGGGAGCTTTTGCTGTCGATTTGAGCCACGACAACAAGTAAAGACAAGGAGTACTTGCCTTTACTGTGTGTTGGTTACCAATTATTTTTTCTTCTTATGACGATTCTTACGCAGTCTTTTTTTGCGTTTGTGCGTTGAAATCTTGTGCCTTTTTCTTTTCTTTCCACTTGGCATAATGCTAATTTTTTTGTGTTATATTATTTAAATGATTTACACTTTTGTTCACTCAGCTGAGCTTGTTCGCTCTGATTTGTAGCGGCATACGCTTCTGCGAGTAAGCAATGTGCTTTTGTTTTCATCGGCTCGATGGCAATCGCCTTTTCAAGTCGTTCGATGGCTTTTTCGTACTGTCCCGTTTGCATTCCCAGGCGTCCCAATTGATATAGAACGGCTGCGGATTCGGGATATTTCTCATTGAGATTCAATAACATTTGAATCCCCTTCATGGGATTGTTCTGTGGAGGCTGCTCCACATAGGTTAAAGCCAGATTTATTCTGTGATTGATATTATCAGAATCCAGAGTAATGGCTTTTTCGAATGCTGCCCGCGACTGATCTATTGCAAACAGTAATTCTTTTTCACTGACATTCTCCATCTGCAGAGCTAGAGCATAAGTAGTTCCTGCCATAGACCAAACTTCTGAGCTGGGGTCAAGACTAGCAACTAACTCTGCATAATGCCCGGCTACCACCGGCTCTTTCTGTTCGTACCAGGCTCCGGATAACTCTTTGAGATAAGCGATAGAGTCGGCGAGATTGGAGCTACTTTCATAGGCTGAATGTATCCCTCGAATCCGCGTCTGATCCTCCCGGGGCAAGGTGGGCAATTTCTCTCTGACTAAATTTACCGCGCTGGTGCGTTGAATGCTTAATGAGCGACTTTCCTGACGTTCATATGCCTCCGGCGGACGCGTGTCCAGAGCAAAATAGATAAAAGCTACCACTGCCATACCCATACTCAACAAAACCCACTGTGCTTTTCCCATATCGTTATTGCCTTTACTCCTCGCCGGGAAGTTCGTCTACATTCTCCTTTACCCGATCGACAAAAATCTTGGACGGTTTAAAAGCGGGGATATAATGTGCAGGAATTTCAATGGCCTTGTTCTTTTTGATATGGCGACCAATTTTTTTCGCTCTCTTCTTCACAATAAAAGATCCAAAGCCTCTTATATATACATTCTCTCCTTCCGTTAAAGCATCCTTCACTTCTGTGAAAAAAGACTCCAGAGATACCAAAACATCTACTTTAGGTACGCCAGTCTTTTCAGAAATGGCTGCTACTAAATCTGCTTTCCTCATAGGTTTTACTTTTAAGTTAATCCACGAATAAGAGGATGTTACCTCTATACGAGTGGGGCAAATGTCGCAATTTTTTTTATAATCAGGAAGGTTTTCTGTGTTTTTGTTTGATAAGCAGCTGAAAATCACATAAATAGCAAAAAATAGGAGTAAAGATGAGCTTTCGCTTGCGTTCCATCCCTTCACATCATGTTAATGGTAAGTCAACGTTTCGTGGGGCTATATAGTTTCCACAGTAATAAATATAGGTGACTTTGATGTGTGAGTTTGGATTGGGGTTCTAGGTTTTTTTGTTGCATAGAGAGTTAAGAAAGGTGAAAGTCTCCAGGATTTCCTGAACTACGAACTTCGTGCTTCGTCGGTCGAGGAAGGCTGAGGCTTAGGTTAAGGTAAAGGCTGAGGTAAAGGCTGAGGTAAAGGTATAGAACGCGGACCTTGGTGCCGCCGACGGCGGTAAGACGCTGATTTATAAGGATGAACATGGAT
>JAWLFI010000034.1:0-17458 GCA_041685645.1 Saprospiraceae bacterium
ACATCCATTTGATACCTCATATACTCTTCCTTAACGTACTGCATTGGCCCGGATACGGCCACTCCTGCATTATTGATTAATGCGCCTAATCCCTCACCCTTTACTATTTCCTTCACTACTTCCACCGCGTTTTGGATCTCTTCTTTATTCCTCACATCAAAAATTACGGTATGAAACAAATCTCCGTACTTTTCCGATAATGGAGTCGCATCCTCCTTCTTTCGAACGCTTCCTATTACGGGAATGCCCCTATTCATAAGATATTGGGCTGTAGCCATCCCAATGCCCGATGAAACACCTGTAATTAATACTGTTCTATGATTCATCCTGTAGTTTTTTACGCAGCTTTTCAGCTTTCACATTTACTTGATTGGACAGCTCGGCCATATAAGCGCTGACTTTTTTCGAAATTTTTTCATCTTGTGAGCCCAATATTTTAGCAGCTAAAATTCCCGCATTTTTTGCACCATTCAAGGCCACTGTAGCCACCGGAACACCGGAGGGCATTTGCAAAATGGACAAAATGGAATCCCAACCATCTATGGAGTTGCTGGATAGAATGGGAACTCCAATAACGGGTAACTCAGTGAGGGAAGCCATCATGCCCGGCAGGTGGGCGGCTCCGCCTGCACCCGCAATAATTACCTGAAGGCCGCGGTCTTTAGCAGTCCGACCATATTCTACCATTTTATCAGGCGTTCTATGTGCTGATACTACATCTACCTCGTACGGAATTTCCCATTCTTCCAGGATCTTAGTTGCGGCTTGCATGACGGGCCAGTCAGAATCCGAACCCATAATTATCCCAACTCTTGCTTTTTTCATGTGACTACTTTTACTTGTTGCTGTAATTCTTTCGCTATTTTCCTCGCTTTGTCCAAAGTGTCGGCTGTTATAGTAATATGTCCCATTTTTCTAAATGGGCGCGTTTGTTTTTTCCCATACCAATGGAGGTGAGCACCCTTCGTTTTTAGTATTTTATCTAATCCTTCTATCCTGGGTACTCCCTGATGCTCTTCTGCTCCCAATAAGTTGATCATGACTGCCGGCAAATTCAATTCTGTTGATCCCAGGGGCAAATTCATTATAGCTCGAATCAGTTGCTCGTATTGACTACACGAGCAGGCCTCGATCGTATGGTGCCCGCTGTTGTGAGGTCGGGGGGCCATTTCATTGACCCATAATTTGTCCTCTTTATCCAAAAAGAACTCTATTGCCAGAATGCCATTGTGATCTAATGATTCAATAATTTGTCGAGATAATTCTATCATCCGATTTGAAATATTCTCCTCTATTTGCGCAGGACATTGCAGATATTCGACCAGATTAGCCGTGGGATGGAAAACCATTTCCACCGGATCGTAGGTTTTTATCTCGCCACTCGAATTTCTGGCTACAACCATAGCCAGCTCCTTTTTGATATCTATTGCTGTTTCTACGATACTGGGTCCCTCTAATAATTGACTGATGTCATCCTTTGACTTAATGATAGCAACTCCACGACCATCGTAGCCATCAGTTCTTGATTTTTGAACAAAGGGGTATTTCAAAGTATTGTTGTGGATATCTTTTTTTACATCTGAAAGGGTCTCGTACATTGAAAAAGACGGACTGGGGATATCGTGTTCCTCATAAAATTTGTTTTGAAGTGCTTTGTCCTTAATGAGAGCCAATGTCGTGGAGCTCGGAAAGGTTTTTACACCCTTCTCTTCCAATTTACGCAGTCCTTCCACAGAAACATTTTCAATTTCAATGGTGAGGAAGTTTAAGTGCCGACCGAAATTTATGACATCTTCTGTCTTCTTTATATCTCCCTCCACGAAGTGATGGGGGATAAAGGCAGCGGGATATTTTCTGTTGGCATCCATCAAATATGTGTCCAAATGCCAGGGGCTGGCAGCCTGACAGAGCATTTTTCCCAATTGTCCACCACCGAGTATTCCAATTCTTCCCTCCAGGGTATGAGAGTCTTTCATTTTATCTGTATTTTTGATTCAAAGATCATAAAAATTAATCAGCTATGGCTTACTATGATATAATTTTGAGAAATGCCACCATAATTAATGAAGGTACATATTTTGAAGGGGACCTCGGAATTCAAAATCAAAGAATTGAACGAGTCGATACAAAGATTTCATCCTCGGGCCGACGGGAATATGATCTCAAGGGGAAGTGGTTGTTGCCGGGGGTTATTGATGATCAGGTACATTTCAGGGAGCCGGGCTTGACTCATAAGGCTGAGATCGCCACTGAATCGAAAGCAGCCCTTAGAGGTGGAACAACGACTTTTTTTGAAATGCCCAATACCATACCTCCCGCGGTGACCCAGAAACGCAATGAGGAAAAATACCTCCGAGCTTCAAAAGTCTCTCCGGTTAACTATTCTTTCTTCATGGGGGCATCCAACGAAAATATAGAGGAGGTTCTAAAGACACCAGCTGATTTAGTTTGTGGCGTCAAGGTTTTCATGGGAAGTTCCACGGGCAATATGTTAGTCGATGAGCTCGAAGTCCTGGATGAACTCTTTTCGAGAATCCCCATGCTGATAGCCACTCACTGCGAAGATGAGGACACGGTAAAAAAGAACCTGGAAGAAGCAAAAATGAAGTACGGAGACGATATTCCCGCGCAATTACACCCCGAAATCCGTTCTGAGGATGCCTGTTATTTAAGTTCTTCCCAGGCTGTAAAATTGGCCCGAAAGCATGGGACTCGCCTCCACGTGCTTCATCTCACTACTGAAAAGGAATTAGAGTTGTTTGAATCGGGGCGAGATTTGAGTAAAAAGAAAATTACAAATGAAGTTTGTGTTCATCACCTGACCTTTTCTAACAAAGATTATGCATCCAAGGGACATTTGATAAAATGCAATCCTGCGATTAAGGCAGAATCGGATCGGCTTGCTTTGTGGAATGCTTTGGAGCAGCATCAGATTGATATTATTGCTACAGATCATGCACCACACAGCTGGGAAGAAAAATCGGAGAATTACATTCAGGCTCCGGCGGGTCTTCCATTAGTTCAACATGCACTCACCCTAATGCTCAATTCAGAGTATATCCGCCCCACTCAGGTAGTACATAAAATGTGTCATGCTCCTGCTGACTGTTTTCGAGTCGTGGATCGAGGTTATATTCGGGAAGGCTACTATGCTGACTTAGTCGTTTGGGATCCCAATGCCCCAAAATGGAAAGTCCAGAAGGAGAATATCCTTTACAAATGCGGTTGGTCTCCTTTAGAGGGGAAATATTTTAGCGGGGATGTGGAATCCGTATTTGTCAATGGTCACTTAGCCTTTCATCAGGGAGAATTTGATCTTAGTCAAAAAGGGCGGCGGGTCACTTTCCGGCCTCTAAACGGTAATGGTTGATATAGCTAAGAGCTGCGCTGATTGCGTGAGCCACATTTATACTTGATTGTTTACCTATGAGAGGAATGTGAAGGGCTCTGTCAGCGCACTGAAGGAGATCTTCACGAATGCCCCCGGATTCACTGCCTGCTATCAAAAGGGTAGGCCCTTCCAGAGTAACTTCATAAATAGATCGAGACTGGCGTGTATATTCTAATGCAATTACTTCTCTGTATTGTTGGAAGGGAATGGCTGATGTTTGCTCCAATTGGATAATTTCTACATTTGATGTGTTGGAACGTGAAAGTTTATCAATTTTCTGAGCTACCCATTGAAACTGATTTTGCAAAAAATAAATTCTCTGCACCCCCAAATTGGCAGCACTTCTTATCACCTGACCCGCATTTTCTATGAACTGCATGCGGTCGCACAGAATGTCGATGGGCCATTTGGGTCGATAATGTGATAGATTGACCCACTCGTCATGAGTTAAGGGAAAATCGGCCGCTCGTTGCTCAGACTTATTGTTTTTCATCCAGGGTGAACTTCATCCCATTTCATGAGCTGGTCAATTTTTATTCGTCCCCTGGCATCTTTTTTTAAACTCGCGCATTCGTTCGTCGCATCGTGTTCAAATAAGAGCAATCCATTGTCCTCGTAAAGTTCGTTGAGCAAAGTGCGTTTTTCCTCAAGCGTTTTCAGGGGTTGAACGTCATAGGACATGACCCATGGCATACTCACATGAGCGTAAGAGGGGATGAGATCTGCGGCATAAAGCACTCGTTGACCATTTATGTTCATATCTAAAAGCATCATAGCTCTGGTATGCCCGTCACAATATCGGATTCGAATATTGGGCAACCATTCATCTCCATCATTGCCTTGAATGTAGTTCAGAACCCCATGCTCTTTCAGAGGCACAAAATTTTCTTTCAAATAGGAGGCGGATTCTCTAATGTTGGGATGATAGGCCCATTGATAGTGCTCTTCATTAGACCAATATCTAGCATTGGGGAAGGTGGGTACCAATTCTTCGCTGGAATTTTTCTCTACGGCGCCTCCGACGTGATCAAAGTGAAAGTGGGTGAGGAACACGTCTGTAATATCTTCCTTTTGAAATCCCTTTTTTTGTAAGGATTGCTCCAGCTGAGGTCCATGTGGATGAAAATGAGATCTGAATTTCTCGTCTTGTTTGTTGCCAATGCCTGTATCCACTAATATTTTTCTATCATTAGTTTCAATCAAAAGAGAGCGCATGGCCCAGGTGCATAAGTTGTCTTCGTCGGCTTCCATTTTTCGAGTCCAAAGCGTTTTGGGTACGACGCCGAACATGGCACCGCCATCTAACTTAAAGAGTCCAGAGTGAATGAGATGTATTTTCATAATCCAAATCCTATTTTGTGAGCGGGTAGGCCTTCCCGTTTACTTAAATCTGCCATTTGCAAAGCAGAAATGGCAGATTCAATGCCTTTATTGCCGTGTTTCCCTCCGGATCTTTCCTTGGCTTGTTCCATGGAATTCGGAGTGAGAACCCCGAAGATGCATGGAACACCACTGGTAAGTCCTAATTGCATAAGGCCGGAAGCCACCGCCCGATTGATGTAATCGTTGTGATCCGTTGCTCCTTTTATGACGCAACCCAGACAGATCACCGCATCTAGTTTTCTGTGCCTGGATAGGAGTATCCTAGCACCTTGAGGTAGTTCATACGAACCCGGTACCTGAATGTTGTAGATATCACTTTCCAATACATTGTGTTCTTTTAAGGCTTGTTCACAGCCCTCTAACAATTGATCGGTAATATTCCTATTCCACTGAGCAGTCACTATTCCAATTTTCATACCATTTCCGTCGGGTATATCTGCTGAGTTAAAGTCTGAAAGGTCTTTCTTCTTTTTTGTCATAGTTTTTCTTTGACTACACGTCAGGTCAATATCGATTAGGAATATAAAAAAAGCCACTCAAATGAGCAGCTTTTTTAGATAAAATTTTAGAAAGTCTGAGCTATTCCTGTAAAGCCAAATATTTTACAGCTTCATTCACCTCATTACTTTCGGGATATTCCTCTTTGATTTTCTTGAAAGTGTTGCGCGCTTCATCATTGAGATCTTGCTGATCCTGAAGCAGAGCTAATTTATTGAGATAATAAGGTGTCAATAAATTGTTATCATAGGAAGCGGCCTTTTCATATGAATCAATGGCTTCTTCCCAGTTTTTATTTTCGCTATGGATGTCCCCCAATAGACCATTTTTCATAATCTTCATGACAGTTCCATTGGCTTTGAACTTTTTGATGTGGTAAAGAGCTTCATCAAATTCGTTTAAGTGCATATAGGACACGGCTGAGTAGTATTGTGCACCATTGGCCGCACTGGTACCTGAATAATTGTC
The DNA here is from genome assembly GCA_041685645.1 of Saprospiraceae bacterium. Taxonomy (GTDB): domain Bacteria; phylum Bacteroidota; class Bacteroidia; order Chitinophagales; family Saprospiraceae; genus JAWLFI01. The sequence goes on from JAWLFI010000034.1 coordinate 5,741, forward strand.
AATGATATCCAAAAACCCTTCAAATCCGCCTCCGGGATTGGCCAAAGCATTGGCAAAGGAATCTCGTTCAAACTGAAATTGAGCCTGAAACATGGCTTCCGCAGCATTTTTCTCTTTGGGTGCCATCACAACATTTTTGTAGATGATATATCCACCGACGATGACAACTAAGGCGAGAACTCCACCCAATATTACATTTTGGTACTTCTCGACAGTCTTTTTAATTGAGTTTCGAACTTCGAGTAAGTTAACCAGTGTATCTTCTGATTCTTTTTTTCTTCGAGCCATAAGTTTTCTAATTTGCTGCAAAAATAAGAAAAGTTCCTAATGTTTTAGCTTTCATTAGGAACTTTCCTCTTTCATGCAAGAGCTTCGTTTATTTAATCTCTCAGAAAGGGGTAATCTTCCTGTACATAATTATGAGTGTACAGTTCCTTAGCATCCGGGAATTCTGCTTCATCGGCGTACTCTAGAGCGGATTTTATCTCTTTCTTTATATCGTCTTTTATGGCTTTGATCTCATCTTTAGTAGCTATGTCCTGGTCTAAAATGGTAGCTTCTAAATTTTTAATCGGATCCTTGTCCTTGTATTCATTTACCTCGTCTCTGCTCCTGTATGTTGCCGGGTCTGATACTGAGTGGCCCTTATAGCGATACGTCTTTATTTCCAGGAAGTAAGGCCCTTTGCCGGATCGAATATGCTTGGCGGCTTTCGTCATGGCTTCATGCACTGCTTCTACATTCATTCCGTCTACTGGTTCGCTGGGCATATCATACCCCAGTCCCAATTTGTATATATCTTGTACGTTGGAGGTCCTTTTTACAGAGGTGCCCATCGCATAATGATTGTTTTCACATATGTAAAGTACGGGGAGCTTCCAGGTCATAGCCATATTAAATGACTCGTGTAATGAACCTTGCCGCGCTGCACCATCGCCAAACATAGTAACACATATATTGTCTGTCTTTTTGTATTGCTCGGCCAGCGCTATACCCGTGCCGATTGGGATCTGTGCTCCTACAATACCATTACCTCCAAAATATCTGTGTTTTTTTGAAAAGAAGTGCATGGAACCACCTTTTCCTTTATTAATGCCCACGGCTTTCCCATATAATTCGGCCATAGCATCCTTGGTGGAAATACCTCGAGAAATGGCCGTGCCATGTTGTCGATAGCCGGTGATGACAGCATCTTCCGGTTGAATAGCTGTAGTCATGGCACCTGCAATAGCTTCCTGACCAATATACACATGGCAGAACCCTCGAATCTTGTTTTGGCCATACATCTGAAGTGCACTATTTTCGAAATTTCTGATGCGTTGCATGATCTCGTACCAGCCTAAATAGGTCTCCTTATCGTAAGATGTCTTTTTGCTTTTCTTCTTTTTATCTGCAACTTCTGCCATATCGTTCTATTTTTGTGGTGTAAAAATACAATTGCTTTTTCAGATGACAAAACATGTACTTGCTCCATGCTCAAATATAATGGATTTTGAGCTCCTGTTGTTGTTGGACTTTGTTTATAAAAATGTATAATCGTGATTCTCGAACGACTCGGACTAAGGAATTTTAAGAATTATTCGGAAGCAGTCTTTACTTTCGATCGTCGCGTGGTTTGTATCACCGGGCCGAATGGCGTAGGGAAAACCAATTTGTTAGATGCCATTAGCTATACTTGCTGGGGAAAGAGCTATTTTCAATCTACGGACAAGCACTGTTTGAAAAAAGGAAAAGACTTTTTTCGGATTCAAGCGAAATTGGCAGGCGATGACCCACACGATTTAGTCATTAAATATCGTCCGGATGGAGGGAAGCAGATGTCATGGGATGATAAAAATTACGATCGTTTATCGGATCATATAGGGAAAGTCCCCTTAGTTGTGGTAGCACCTGATGATATCATTGAGTTTTTGAGTGGAAGTAAGGAACGCAGGCGTTTTTTAGACTTCACTCTGAGTCAATACGATGGGAAATACCTGAGATCATTAATGGAGTATAACCGCTTGCTCAAGCAGAGAAACGCCCATCTCAAAAGCTGGGATCGGCCGGAGTCTGTTGATAAAACCCTATTGGATACTCTCGCTCATCAAATGAATGCTCCTGCTCATTATATTTTTGAGGCCCGGCGAGATTTTATGAATTCCTTTGGTCCCGAGGTCAACCAGAACCACCATCTGCTGTCCAGCCAACGCGAGAGCATTAGTTGTTTGTATCAGTCTCCACTGTTAAAGAGAAGCTTTATTGAGGTGCTCGATGAGAATTACGAAAGGGATGTGATTCTACAGCGCACGACACAAGGGATTCACAAAGACGACATGAAAGTCTTAATCGATGGATCTCCTTTAAAAATACAGGCTTCTCAAGGACAAAAAAAATCGTTTATTTTATCCTTGAAGACGGCTCAGTTTCAGTGGCTGTTTCGACATTTGGGAAAGAAACCCGTATTATTATTAGACGATTTTTTTGAGAAGCTAGATCAAGATCGCCTATCTTCACTAATGAAGATGATCGTACAAATGGATTTTGGACAAATATTTTTGACCGATACCGAGCAGCAACGCGTAAAGCACTTATTCCAGCTGACGGATATCGAATATCAATCTATTTCAATTCAGGCTACCGACAATGCGTGGGAAGAAGAGTAAGGGAGTTAAATTATGTATCTTAGATAGTATGGGAAAAGGCAACGAGAATAAATTGGGAGATCTATTACAGAAAATGGTAGATCGGGGAGATGCCTGGTCCGAAAAAATTCAAACTGAGCGATTGCGGATCGCCTGGAAAGAATGTATGGGGCCAATGATAGAGGGCTACACGCATCAGATTTATTTTTCTAAGGGGACGCTTTACGTCAAACTTACTTCTTCTGTGCTTCGGCATGAGCTGAACCTGGGGAAAGATCAGCTCAGGAGTAATTTAAATGAAAAGTTGGGAAAAGATGTGATTCGCGAAGTCGTCGTGAGATAAAGGAAGGATTTTTCAGGTCGAGAATAAAAAAGCCCGCTAAAATTTAGCGGGCTTTTTTATGTCAATCCGAACCTATACTTAATTATGCGCCTTTGTCAGTCTTTTTCTTGCCCTTTGTTTCCATGGCCAACTTAACTGCTTCATGAGCATTTAGTGCTCCACCCGATACTGATAGACTAGAGAAAGGTACCAGGTCTTGAGTTCCCGGCTTTTTCACCTCTAAATCGATTTTGGTAGAACTTTCCATCAAAATTTCTTTGACCTGCTTAGCGGTTAGCTCGGGGAAATAAGATCGCAATAAGGCTGCAACCCCGGCGACTACAGGGGCTGCCATTGAGGTGCCCTGAGCATCTTGGTATTCGTTATCAGGTGTGGTAGAGTGAATAGCGACACCTGGTGCAAATAAGTCTACTTCCTTTTTGCCGTAATTAGAGAAACTAGCAGGCAAATTCTCATTCGGTACATAGCCCAATGCCCCTACTTCAATCCAATTGTCATTGGCATTTTTCTTACAGAATAACCAGCAACTCTTTTCATATGTATCGTTGGGAAAATTGTCCGTGCTGTCGTTATTTTGAGCACTGTTGCCCGCAGCATGAACGAGTAAAACGTCATTTTTTGCAGCGTATTTCACCGCTTCATCAACGATATCCTTGTTCCAGGAATAGCCCTTTCCAAAGCTCATGTTAATGATGGAAGCTCCATTATCTACAGCGTAGACAATAGCAGCAGCTACATCCTTATCTCTTTCATCTCCGTCAGGCACAGCTCTTACGGTCATGATTTTTGCGTGATCGGCTACGCCATCAATACCCAGGTCATTTCCTCTTTCTGCCGCAATTATTCCCGCCACGTGTGTGCCGTGGAATGCATCTGGTCCCTCGTATTCGTTATTTCCGTAATCTCTTTGATAGGGGTCGCTGTAATCATCACCAACAATGGGTCTGGGATCAAAGTCCTTATTGTAATGGTAGTTGGCTTGGGTATCGAAGTAGTCCAATGCACCGCCAAGTCCTTCTTCTACCGCACCTCGAACGTAGTCCACTGTCACGTCTTCTTTTTCTTCGGACTCAATACCATCTTTTGCAATATTGATGACGAGAGCGAGAGAAGAATTTCCTCCTGTTTCGATCGCGTCGAGTTTTTGTAAATCCAAAGGCTCAGAACCCACCATTTTTTCAAGGTCTTCGAGACCATTCATGATATTATCTTTTTGAGTCTGGTACCTCTCCAAATTCTTCAAGGCATTTTCACGGCCTTTTTTGGTATCCTTTTTCACTTTTAAATATCGGGCGTACTCCATTTTTTCTTTGCTTCCCAGAGTCGTGGGATTCTCCACATCCTTGAATTTTTCATCGTACATGCGATACAGGCGTGTCACTTCGAGATTGTCTTTATCCACATTGCCATCGGCACCTCCTATGAAACTCCAACCATGGATATCATCCACGTAATTATTATTGTCATCGTCTCTGCCCGAGTTCATCGTTTCGCCCGGGTTGATCCACATGACATTGACTAAGTCTTCGTGGTCTTCATCTACACCGGAGTCGATTACAGCGACCACGACCGACTTGGCTTCTTTTCCCTTAAGTAGCTCATAGGCTTTGTTGGTTTCTGCTCCATAGACACTATCCGTATCGAATGAAAGGTTAAACCAATTTTCCGGAGCTTGAGAGAAGGCGATGACGGGTATGAGTAACATCATCCCGATTAACTGCATAGTTTGTTTCATATTTCTGTTTTCTAGGTTCATTTTAATATAGTAGACGTCCACTATTAGAATTATGTTCAAAGATAAGGAAATTGAGATATCATAAAATTTAGAAAGATGAACAAAGGGAAAGATTCGACTAATGAGATACTATTTTAGAGAAATTGATTTATTGTGAGTCAAAATTTGTGGCTGAATCAATTGGCCGAAAGGGGAAAGCGCCCGGAGGGCGAAAGCGCGAGGGATAGTAGGCAGGCGAAGCCGTCCCCATCTGCTCGCTCCGCCGTGCAGATGGGGACCGTAGTGCCGAATAGCCCGACCGTCACTACGACGGGGGCGTAGTGACGGTCGCGCCCAAAAGACTTTTTAGCTATTGATGAGCTCGATAGCTGCGGTAAATACTTAAAATATGAATGAAAATTTGCATCTTTGCTGCTCATGCGTATAGAACCTGAAATTGAGCAAATTCGAGAGTGGCTGAAACAGCCGAGAGATATCGTAATATTATCTCATAGAAATCCGGATGGAGATGCCCTGGGATCATGTTTGGCGATGCGTTCATTTTTGGAGCAAATGGGCCAGAGTGTGAAGGTGTGTTTGCCGAGTGAATACCCGGTGAATTTTGAGTGGATGGCTGGTGCGAAGGATATTTTAATCTACGATATTAATCCGGAGGAGTGCAAGCAGGTGATCGAGCGATCAAATTTGGTAATTTGTTGTGATTTCAATAGTTTGGATCGGATAGATAAGATAGGTGAGTTGATTCAATTGCATTCAGATGCTCCTGTCTTTTTAATTGATCATCACATGGATCCGGAGCCATTTGCAGATGAGGTGTTTTCTGATCCTCTGGCGAGTTCGACCTGTGAGTTGGTGGTGGAGTTGATTGGAATGATGGGAGAGGAGGATCGAATGAATCGGGATGTGGCGGAAGCCTGTTATACCGGTTTGATCACAGATACGGGGCGGTTCAAATATGCATTGAGTCCGAAAGTGTTTGAAGTTGCTGCAAAATTATTGCGTGCGGGTGTTCGCGATAAGATGATTGTCGACAAGATTTTCAATTGCAATACTGAAAAGCAGCTGCGATTATTGGGTTTTGCATTATATGAGCGATTGGAAGTGTTGGAGGATTACGATACGGCTATTATCTCATTGACAAAGGAAGATTACAAGCGATTTTCTATTAGTCGAGGTGACACTGAGGGTATAGTGAATTATATGCTGACGATGCCTCATATACAATTGGCTGCTTTTATAACGGAGCAGCCGACCATAACGAAATATTCTCTTCGATCCAAGGGAGATTTGTCCGTTCAGGAAATGGCTCGAGAGCATTTTAACGGAGGGGGGCATAAGAATGCCTCGGGAGGAGCTGTTCGCAAGCCGCTACAAAAGGCGATAGATGACTTTAAAAAAGTACTACCAAAATACACAAAGCGTTCTATTTTATAACAACACGAATTGAAAACCATGAAAGTATCCATGATTCTAATGGCCATGAGCCTAGTTCTTATTACATTTTCTTGCAGTACCCAGTCAGACACAAAGCAAGTGGTGGGCTATGATGTGAAATATCACGAGCAAAATCCAGTAGTGGATGGCCGTCCGGAAGTCGGTGATTACGTTAATTTTATTATGGATGTTACTTCCGCTGGCAATTCTGTCATTCCGGAGCCCATGGAGCAGACCATGCAAATCACCTCGGATGAGTCTGATCCTATTAGCGCAGTGCTCAAAACCATGTCAGCCGGAGATAGTGTTTCTATCACGGTTCCCACTGACTCGCTTCCTCCGGAGGCGCTGGAGAACCCCGAGATCACTGAAGAGGGCATTCAATATCACATTGGATTACTCAGTGTTACGGATGAAGAGTCTTATATGCTGGAAGAAAACAAGAAAAGAGCTGCCCAGGCCGAGCAGAAATTGGCCGTTGATTCGCTCATTGATGTGTATTTAGAGAAATACAAGGATGGGACAATCGAAGATTTGAAGGAGACTGAGAATGGAATAGAGTATGTCATTTTAGATGAAGGGACGGGAGAGGCCATTGAAAAGAATGACCAAATCAGCGTTCATTATGTGGGGCGTTTATTAGAATCCGGAGATGAATTTGACAATTCTCTAGAGAGAGGACAACCACTTCCTCTTCAGGTGGGAGTGGGTTCCGTCATTCAGGGATGGGACGAAGGTCTTCAGTCATTTAGTCGCGGAGATATTGGGATATTGTTTATTCCATCAGAAATGGGTTACGGAGAAAGTGGAACTGGTCCCATTCCCGCTAATGCTGATTTAGTGTTTTACGTCGATATTGCAGAATAGCAACTTTCTAAAGTTGTTTCTATTAATAACCACAAATAGTGAATCAAAATGACATCAGATCAATTATCTGAGTTAAAGGAGCGACTGCTATTGTTAAGGAGGTATCTTTGACATAGACCGCAGGATACGGGACGTAGAGGAATTGGAATTGAAATCAGCAGCACCCGATTTGTGGGAAGACCCCGAGCGTGCTGAGGGGATTATGAAGGATTTGAAGAAAGAAAAATCCTGGATCAAGTTGTACGAAAGAGTTCGGGAAGAGGTGGAACAGGTCGAAGTTCTGTATGAGTTTTTATTGGAAGGCGAGGGATCTGAGTCTGAATTAGAGCAAGCGTACGAAAAAGCCCTGGCTACCCTGGAGGATGTAGAATTTCGCTCCACCTTGAATCAACCTCAGGATGAACTGAGTTGCATTTTGGAGATTAATGCCGGTGCCGGCGGTACGGAGAGCTGTGATTGGTCTGCTATGCTCCAACGAATGTACACGATGTGGGCCGAAAAAAACGGCTACAAAGTATCTTTACTTAACATCCAGGAAGGAGAAGTGGCAGGTGTAAAAAGCGTATCTCTGGAAATTGATGGCGACTATGCTTACGGATTATTAAAGCACGAAAATGGGGTGCATCGATTAGTGCGAATTAGTCCTTTTAATGCTCAGGGAAAGCGCATGACTTCTTTTGCCTCTGTCTTTGTTCACCCATTGATCGACTCCAGGATTGAGGTGGAGATCAATCCAGCCGATTTGCGATGGGATACCTTTCGGGCGAGTGGCGCCGGCGGGCAACACGTCAACAAAACTGATTCTGCTGTTCGCGTAACACACGAGGCGTCGGGAATTGTAGTAGAGTGTCAGCAGGAGAGATCTCAACACATGAATCGGGAAAAGGCAATGCAGATGTTGAAGTCTAGATTATACGAGAGGGAGTTGCAGCGACAACTTTCTGAAAAGGATCAGGTAGAAGCTAGTAAAATGGCTAATGAGTGGGGCTCGCAGATTCGGTCTTACGTTTTAGACGATCGGCGAGTCAAGGATCATCGCACTCAATATCAGACTCCTCAAACAGAAGCAGTTTTAAACGGAGAAATTGACGGCTTTTTAAAGGCTGCATTGATGTCAAAAGAGACAAACAATTGATGAAGCTTATTAGTTTCTGACTGAATCGTAGATCCAGTTGAGATAGCTTGGATTGGCCCGTCCTTCCCAATGAAGAAGGCAGGGAACATCGTAGGGATGGATTTTTTCTGCGAAATTCATAAAATCGGAGACGAGATGGTTTCCCGTTTTGACGATGCTCACGTATTCGCCTTCTACCACTGTGTTCCCTTTCCATTCATATGCGCTATCGATGGGGAATATATTTCCACAGGCGATCCATTTTCGGCTGAGACACTGTCGGACAAAATTATTTGCATTCTCCAGTGAATCGTGAGTGATGTAAAACACGGTAAATGTAGATGGATTCATTTTGGTGTTATTTGTATAAAAAAATCGCCTTTTTCCTCGGCCTGACCGGGTATTTTCCACGCGCCATTGTAAGACATTTGGCCCGGGACTTTTTCACCATTGGCCAAAGATTGTAAGTGAATATCTAATGTGACCCGGGCATTGAGAAGCCAATTCTTTTCTAGGATGAAGAATTTTCGGCGTTGAATGCTGAGGTCGGCGGGAGCAAACCAGGTTTCAAGAGACTGAATGGGGAGGTCTTTCCGATATGCCGGTCGAAGTGTCGCTGTAAATTTGTGATTTTTGTCTTTTTGCTCACTCCATTGGAGATGATATTCGTATTTTTCATAATGGCGAGCTGAAAATATGGCTGTTTTGTGTCCGATAAGGGGAAAGTCTATGGCTTGCCCGGGTTGAAAAATGATTTGCTTCATGTATTCTATGGGACTGGAAGACTCTTTGCTTTCCCTTACCCCCAATTTTTTACAATAGGTCGTTTCTCGAAGAAATAGCTGGTGTAAAAGCTGCATCGTTAGGTATTCAAAATTGCCATTTTTATCCTTGATGGGGCCAAAGTTCCAGTCCTTAATTATTTTGTGAGTGCAGCAGTTATTCCTGCAATTTTGTTCAGAGAGAATAATGGCAGAAGCTTCCGCCCATCCGGTTTTGTTATAGAATTTGGCTTCGTAATTTCCCTGATAATTTATCCTACGCAGTTGAGTAAAAGCTTCGTATAGGCTCGTATCCTTCTTCATGATGTCAATAAAGTCGAGTGCAGTCCATTTTGCGTCTCCGGGAGTCACTACGACTTCATCCATGAGTACTGTGGCTGCAATGCTTGAATCAGAAACAGTTTTCTTTTGCGCATTGGTAGAATGCGCAAAAGTCCATATAAAAGCCAGGATCAAATAAAGACGTAGAAATGGCATGGTATAAGTCTTTGAGTTGTAACTCTGTGAATGAAATTGTTATTTTAGCGAAAATATAAAAAAACAGCTATGAAAAATATCTCAGTAATTGGGGCGGGTACAATGGGAAATGGAATAGCCCATGTATTTGCTATGAATGGATACGATGTAAATGTAATAGATGTGAGTGCGTCTGCCTTAGAAAAAGCCGAAAAGACCATTGAGAAGAACTTGAGCCGGATGGTGGAGAAGGAAAAAATAACTGAGGATTTAAAGGAATCCACGATGCAGCGATTATCCTGGCACACGAAAATGGAAGGTGCCGTGAAATCTTCGGCACTCATCGTTGAGGCAGCTACAGAAAATGTGGATTTGAAGTTGAAGATTTTTAGGGAGTTGGATCAGTTTGCTTCTGATGATGCAATTTTAGCAACAAATACGTCTTCGATTTCCATTACAAAAATTGCGTCGGTAACGGAACGGCCAGATCAAGTTATTGGTATGCATTTCATGAATCCCGTTCCCGTAATGAAATTAGTGGAAGTGATACGGGCATATAGTACGCGCGAGGATGTTGTATCATCTATTGTTGAGTTAAGTAAAGATATTGGAAAAATTCCCGTGCTGGCTAATGATTATCCAGGTTTTGTAGCGAATCGAATTTTGATGCCCATGATTAATGAAGCTATTTATGCATTGCACGAAGGCGTGGCCGGGGTCGAGGAAATTGATACCATTATGAAATTGGGTATGGCTCATCCCATGGGTCCTTTACAACTTGCAGATTTCATTGGTTTGGATGTGTGTCTATCCATTTTAAATGTATTATACGATGGCTTTAAACTGGATAAGTATGCTCCCTGTCCATTACTAGTGAATATGGTAGAAGCTAATAAATTGGGGCGAAAATCTCAGGAAGGTTTTTACAGCTACTACCACAGCACTAAGGAGTTGAAAGTTTCAGATAGCTTCAACTAAGATGAGAGAGAAAATGGAAGAGACTCTACTGAAATTCATCTCTTCCATTTTCTTTTAAACTCCTCTAATTCCCTTCGTTCTTTTTTGGTTGGGCGCCCCGCTCCCTTAGACCTCCTTTCTGCTGACCCTTTTCCAATATACCATTCTTTGTATTTATTGAGCTCTGATTCGGGCGTGTGGTTGATATAGCATTCTCTGGCAATAGGAGCCCCCACTCGTTTACTTAAGATTTTAACAACTTCAAAAGTATAGTGGAAACCATTTTTTTTCACCTGAAGCTTTTGCCCTGCTGTGATGGATTGTGAAGGTTTTACTTTCTCATCCTCCACGAAGACTTTACCTGATTTGCAAGCTGTGGTAGCCTGCGTGCGGGATTTGAATATTCTTACTGCCCATAACCATTTGTCTATTCTCTCTTTCTTAGACATAAATCTCAGTTGCCTTATTTAGGTGACTTTCATTTTCTTTCGTTGAATGAGAACAGATTGAAGAACTTTGTGAAAGCCATCATTGATGTCAGTCTCGATAAATTGTATTTTGTATTGCAAGCATTTGAGTTTTAGCTCATTTCTAAACTGTTGGGCTTGCCGGACATATCTTTCTTTCACTTCTTTAGGCCGGAGTTTTACCTGTTCACCCGTTTCTACATCCTCAAAAATATAAGGTCTGTTGGAGTAATTGAAGTCTAGTTCCTTTTCTTTATCAACGGTATGAAATAAGATCACCTCGTGTTTATTGTGTTTTAAATGCTGCAGACCGGCAAAGAGTTCATCGGCAGAATCCTGGCTATCCAACATGTCACTGAAAACTATGATCAGAGATCTTTTGTGCACCCGGTCTGCGACATGGTGGAGAGCTTTAGCCGCCGATGTCGTCTTCCCTGTTTGTGTTTCGTCAATGGCTTGTTGTAAATAGGTCATGAGTAATCGATAGTGAGAAGTACTCGATTTTGTAGGTGTATGTACTCTAATGTCCTGATCAAATAAACTAAGTCCAAAAGCATCTCGTTGCTTTTTGAGTAGATTCATAAGTGAGGCAGCAGCCAGGCAGGAAAAGCGAAATTTGTTTATTCCTTTAGAGTCGGGATCAGAGATGTCCGGGAAATGCATAGAAGAGGATTGATCAATAATGATCTGACATCTAAGATTTGTTTCTTCTTCGTACTTTTTAGTGTACAGGCGGTCAGTTCGGGCAAACACCTTCCAGTCAATATTTTTTGTAGGTTCTCCTTGATTGTAAAGGCGGTGTTCAGCGAACTCTACTGAAAAACCGTGAAAGGGACTCTTGTGCAAGCCGATAATAAACCCTTCTACAACCTGCTGGGCTAGTAGTTCCAGATTGTTAACAGATCGAAGGTTGTGCTTTTCGAAAAAATCCATAGGAAG
>JAWLFI010000206.1:0-4223 GCA_041685645.1 Saprospiraceae bacterium
CGATTCCTGGGATCAAAAATGGGAGGAGGCGCACGACTATTGGTATTATCAGGCGCAGATCGCACGCACCGGCCCCGAAACTCACAGTTATGCCGATAAATGGGCAGATATCAGAGGTTGCTACATTTACCCCAATGAGCCGGATCGCATCATGCTCAATAATCATGGAGAGGGATTTTTTGATCTTGCAGAGGAGCTGGGTTTCGACCATTTGGCCAATACCCGGGGCATCGCCCTCGCCGATTTTAATAATGATGGAAGTTTGGATATTTTGGTGACCAACCAGTTTGGTGCTCCCTTTCTGTACCGCAATGAAATCAAGGATCATCACTGGCTCGGTATTGAGCTCGTCGGGAACGGCAGGAGCACGAATCGCGACGCGGTGGGCAGCCGGGTCCGCATAGAATACAAGTTGAATGGCGAGCCGAAAAGGCAAGATCGCGAAATGAGGCTGGTCAACGGATTCAGTGCTATGGGCGACCCCCGCCTTCTCTTCGGGCTCGGTCATAAATCTCACACTATAGAGGACATCGAGTTGGTGATAGACTGGCACGCCGGAGGTACGGATCGGTATCCCATCGACAGCATCAATCAATACCACACGTTCAAGCAGTCCCGGGGCCGAGCGGATCAATTCAATTTCTTTTTAAATAATATGAATGAATAGGGCGGTCCTCCCGCAAGTTTTTGCGGGAGGCGCTACGATCCGGGCTCCACTTTCGTTCGGTCTCGCCCGGGGCGAGACCCCGCCGGAGGCGGGCCCTTCTCATCGCTACCGCGGGGGACGGTGTATTGCAAAGAAAACCGATTTTCGTTCGCACAATGCTTGCAATTTTCCGGCTAGCACTTGAGATGGGCGAGTCATCGTGCCTGAACTCATCAGGCAGCGACCTGAGCGAGGTCCCGGGCGGTGACTGTCGGTTGAGGCACAAATGTTACTGTCGATCGAGCAGTAGCCCGTAGAGTAAAGAGATCGGTAAGATCCAATTCAAGGTCAATACCCATCTCGAATGGCAAACCGTAAAAGAGCATCGGGAGCCTGGACGATAAGCATAGCATTTATTAGCAATTAGCCTTGGAGAAGGTATTTACTATTGCTAGGAAAGTTATTGTTAGGATTTGTGTATTAAAATTTTAATTATTGTATAGGAATCCTTATTTTAGTGTAAGAAAGCCGAATGGAGATATTGATCGTTTTGATTACCTAGCACTTTATATTCCATTATCCCTTAGAGCGAATCTAACAAGCCAGGGAAGCCTGGTAGATGAAAAAGGAAGCACGCTGGTTTCAGTTGTTGTAGCGAGGGATAAAAACGGATTACCTACTTATGACGCGAATGAAAATAGGCTTGAGTTCGTCTAAATATCGACCCTTTTGCTTATGACACCATAAAAATAAACTGTTGTGAAAAAATTTATGATTATTCTATTTCTGGTATCCCCCCTGTTCATTCAGGGCCAGGGCTTTTGGAACCATGTATTAAGTGATAAGGCATACAATTTGTCCAGAATAACTGACAAGGGCGTGTTCCAGGACTCTATTATATTGGTGAGTGGATTTGCACGTTTAGCATCTTGCAGCTCTCAATACTTATTTGCTTTCGATGAAAAGGGACAAATTAGCTGGGTTGAAGATGGAGGGTATCATGATCTTATTCATACAGGTTCTGACCACATATATTCCGCGGGCTTTTTTTCAGAGATCGACGATGTAGTTGGGTATCAACAAGTCAGGATATCAAAATATAATGCCAGCGGGGAGGAAGTTTTCTCAATTGGACATCCCGAAACGCCTCATAATGATCTTAACTATTATTTTGAACCACAAAATATGGATGTTGGAAGCGATGGCACCATCCTAGTCAGTTCTCCTGAGTCTGTGATCAAAACGAATACAACAGGAACAGAAATTCAGGAATTTTCTCTGGAAATGCCCTCTCCGATACAGTCTGTTCATTTTATTCAATCAGACACCTACCTCATTCATACGGAAGACAAATTGTATCTATCCAATGCATCTTTTGAATTTGCGGACTCAGTGGAGTTGGGTCAATCAATACTAGACCTGAATGTAATGGATGACACCCTTTACGTGCTCGCGAACTCCTCTATTATGCGATTTAATACCAATTTGGATCGAATAGATACGCTCATGAATAGCTCATCAGAGATGAATAGGATGGAGTGGTATGACGAAGAACTTTGGGTTCAGTTTGAATCTTCGGATCGTTTAGAGTTAATACACCTCCGTGATTCAGGAGGACGAGATACCGTGAGCTTTCCCCGTTTTGTGAGTGATCCGGAGTTCATCGTTCACGGTGACCAGTTCACCATTATTGGAAACTCTTTTTCAGGACAGATTGGAATCTACAGCTTTCAAAATGAAGAGGAAGTCGAGACTGCTGTCCTACCGAATATTGAGCTAAGTGATATTGAAATTGATAGTATCGAACCTTACTATGTGAATTCTCGTTTATATGGTTATAAAATTTCTACCGAGGTCACGGTGAGAAACAGCGGAGAAAAACCATTACATTCCTTTTCTGTGTATGCGCGTCTGAATGGGGGGGTCAACTGCGCGAGACCTTTTATTTACAAAACGTTTTCAGGAGTTAATATCCTTCCGGGGGCGGCAACAACTGTAAGTTTGGGGCGCAACCTTCATCCATGGCCTGGTAATACATTGTGTTTTAGAACCTTAGCCCCCAACTCAAGCTTAGAGGTGGTAACGGATGACAATTCTCTATGCAAAACATTTGATATTACAAGCACGAGGAATGAAATTCGGACCAAATTCAGCGTATATCCCAATCCAGCCACAGAATATCTGATCATCGAAACAGGATCTGAAAATATCAATGAGGTGGAAATACTGGATGTAAGCGGAAGAACAGTTCTTCGAAAATCAATGTCGGGACAAAAAACACAAATGGATATTCATCACCTACAAAAAGGAACTTATGTATTGAGTTTAAAAGGGGAAGGTGGCACCCATTCGCAGTTGATAATGAAACAATAGAAATGGAATACCCACCGCAAAGAGAAACCACCTCGGGTTCCCTATACCTATGCCATGTTCAAAACCAGTAGCCAGATAATGGAAAACATCAGCGTGACTTATTTTGATTGTGTGGCGTTCAAAAAAACGCCTATTTACTCAAGAGGCCATAGACTATAAAAGGGTCTGTCGGCAGGCTTGGCCGGCCGTAAAGCGTTTCGGGTGTCTAGTGTCATTACCACTGAATAAGTATGGAAAAGTCGCAGTAGATTTTTGTTCAGATCAAGGCGCGACGAAGGAGCATAGCCTTAGCTAAGCGACTGAGAAGCAACGCAGATATGAGCAAAAAGATCAAGACTTGGTCTATAACGGATTTAGTGGTAATGACACTAGCCATAGCAAAGTGACTGAGGATAAACGATGATTACGTGCATATTTTACATCTAAGCCATTAAAAAAAATGGCTGTTCGCGCAAAAGGATAGTTTCCGGAGGCACCCCTATATTATTTGCTTATTTCAATGGGTACTAACGGTCTGGCGTTTATTCGTCGGTCACCAAAAAAGATACGAAATATTTTAGAGGTGTACAAGTCTCCACACCTGAACTCAACATGCAGCGACCGGTAGGAGACTGTATCAGCTGCCCGCTGATCGATTAGGGCGTCGAAGGGGAAGGTGTGAGCAATCAAAGGTTTGGGTAGGGTGCGTGTATCGAAAGACATGCACTATGCCCGTTGTTGGGGTGTCGTTATTTTTTCTTTCTCCCTTTCAATAAATTCTTGAAATATGGTCGGAACTCTTCCCGTCAACTTATGGTAATTGTCTGAAATCTCTGGTTCTGCTTGAAGTCGTGGCAAAAAGTGAAGGATTGTCATTGCCAGGTAAGCGTCCGATCAACTGCATAGTACCTTGCCGCCCTGACCTCACACCGTTTTGTTCCAAATTTAAAGATATGGAAAATCAAGGAACAACCGGATTCGATGAAAGTCCTCACCCCTACAACACGAAAAAGCCCCCATTTTTCTCATCACCGCACAGAATAGCCTTGATGCGTCTGTCGCGATGTCAACTTGGCCTGCCCGCGCCTCCGGCCCCTAAAGGGCATACGCATCAACTTTCGATTGGTTATGTTACTCACAAACAGGATAGCAGACAATAACTGATTAGAACCCCGACAGGGGTTCAACCTCATTAGCCCCGGGCGACAGCCCGGGGTGGACAATG
>JAWLFI010000207.1:0-4195 GCA_041685645.1 Saprospiraceae bacterium
AACTTTCAAAAACAAAGCCTTTTTGTACTTGCCGGAGGATTTCTATTCCTCTTCGTATATCTCATTGAAACCCGCATTTGGCGAAGTTTTGCCTATCCTCTGTATTTTCTCAGCCTCCTCCTACTTCTTGCAGTAGCCCTCTTCGGTTCCACTGTAAAAGGAAGCACCTCCTGGTTTATTATTGCCGGCTTTTCTTTTCAACCCTCTGAATTTGCCAAGTTTACCACGGTGTTAGCTCTGGCAACTTATATATCTCATTACACGACTCAGCTAAAACAAGCCTCTGATCGCTGGATTAGCATCGCCATCATTCTCAGCCCAATACTCCTCATTCTCTTACAGCCCGATGCGGGGAGTGCCTTAGTATTTATGATGCTCTTTTTAGTCTTGCTCAGAGCCGGCCTCAACCCCTTTTACTACCTCTTCGCCTTTTTCATCGTGCTGACCGCTATTTTTTCTCTTCAGTACGAAGGAGCCTGGGTCATAATTGTAATTACATTCCTGGCTATTTTCTTTCTCGCCTTCAAGCAATCGCAAAAAACCTCCTGGATCCTTGCGAGCATAGGTGCAGCAACATTATGCAGCGTCATTTTATATCAAACGCAGTCCTATTGGTCGCTAATGCCTGGATTTCTCCTGCTCATTGCCTTAAGCATTACTCTTGGACGCCAAAAACAGTGGGGCACTCCAGTCATACTACTCACTGCAGTCGCATTACTTATCGCTATTTCGGTAGGCACTCAATATAGCTTCAATCAATGGCTTAAACCCCATCAAAAAGAACGAATCAATGCCTGGCTCAATCCCGAAGCTTGCGACCCACAGGGATCACTCTATAATCTTTTGCAGTCTCAAATGGCCATTGGTTCCGGAGGCTTACGGGGTAAAGGATATTTACAAGGCACTATGACCCAATTCGATTATGTCCCGGAACAATCAACGGACTTTATTTTCTCCACCGTGGGAGAAGAATTTGGTTTTATTGGCAGCTTTATAGTCATTGGCCTTTGCTTTGGTCTCATTTTCCGCACTCTCCACATGGCAGAACATATGCGCACCCCATTTGGAACCTATTACGCATACGGCCTCGCCTCCATCTTCTTCTTCCATGTACTCATCAATATTGGAATGACCATGGGCCTGATGCCCGTCATCGGAATTCCCCTCCCTTTTGTCAGTTATGGCGGTTCCTCCACCCTCGCATTCAGTCTGATGTTTGCCCTGTTACTCAAACTCTATTCCGAGCGTCGCATGACTTAAACCTCATTCCTTTTCCACAACTACTCCCTCGCAAATTCCAGCCCTTTCTAATTCATTACAAATGGTGTTCATTCATCCCAATAATGCAAATACAGCCACAAATTCATTTCATACAATGATTTTTTGGGCGTACCCTCCGGAGTACTTTACTCGATAGGCGCAAAATTTTACGCCTCTCCTTCGCAACTCTCCGAAAGAGGCTGAGAAAAAGATATTGGTTTCTAGTATAAGATAATTTTTTTAGAGAACTTGTATGGCAAGCGATCGGGTATAAAGTTTATTGTCCAAAGAAGCATACCCCCCTAAAAGTGATTTAGGAAATACGGTACCTTTACCAATAAATTTGTATTGAAAAGTCGCAGTAGATTTTTGTTCAGGTCAAGGCGCGAGGAGAGAGTATAGCGGTTCGGCTTTGCTCACCACGGCGCCTCGGCGATTCGACTGACGAGCAATGCAGAAGTGAGTAAAAAGATCAAGACTTGGTCTGAGAGAATTTAATACTAAGGTCACCAGGCGTTGCTCATGAGCATTATAATAGAAAATAAACACCCTCTCTCTATCCACTAAGCACTTCTTATCTTTCACAATTACTACCTTTGCGCCATGAGTTTTACCCTGGAAAAAAAAGATATCGGCAGCGATGCCCGGGCCGGACGCTTACGATTGGCCCATGGCGAAGTACCCACTCCCATCTTTATGCCGGTGGGCACCGTTGGCACAGTAAAAACAGTCTTTCAACGAGATATTGAAAGAGAAATTGACGCACCTCTTATTTTAGGCAATACCTACCACCTCTATCTCAGACCCGGAATGGAAATCATTGAAGCCGCCAAAGGATTACACGACTTTATTCAATGGGATAGACCCTTGTTGACCGATAGTGGTGGTTATCAAGTATACTCTCTGAGTCAAAGGCGAAAAATCACAGAAAAAGGCGTCGAGTTCCAATCTCATATCGACGGCTCCCGGCACTTCTTCAGTCCCGAAAGTGCCATAGATATCCAGCGCTCAATTGGTGCCGATATTATCATGGCATTTGATGAGTGTCCACCCTACCCCTGTGAAAAAAACTATGCAAAGAAAAGCATGGAGCTGACCCATCGTTGGTGGAAGCGATGTCAGGCTGCATTTGAACAAAGTCCGGCGAAATACGGACATCAGCAGCTCTTGGCTCCTATTGTTCAGGGTGGTACATATCCCGACTTGAGAAGGGCATCAGCCGAGTTCGTAGCTCAACAAGGAGCTGAAATCAATGCAATAGGCGGACTTTCAGTTGGCGAACCTCACGAGGATATGTACGATATGACTTCCCTGTGCTGCAGTATTTTACCCGAAACCAGTGCCCGCTATCTCATGGGCGTCGGCACACCCGCCAATCTCTTAGAATGCATCAGTCGCGGAATCGATATGTTCGATTGCGTTTTGCCCACCCGAAATGCCCGACACGGCATGGTTTATACCTACGGTGGTATTATAAATATCAAAAACAAAAAGTGGGAAATGGATTTTAGCCCACTGGATGAAAACAGCCCCTCCTCATATAGTCGAAAGTTTTCCAAAGCATACGTGCGGCACTTATTTTCCGCCCGGGAATACTTGGGTCCTCAAATCACCAGCGTTCACAATCTCGCATTTTTTCTGCAATTGGTTCGCGATGCCCGGCAGCATATTCTCGCAGGAGATTTTGGAGCCTGGAAGGAAGAGACAATTTCTTCCATAACACAAAGGTTGTAAAGATTAATGAAACGCCTCGATCGATATATCATTGGTAAATTTTTAGTTGCATTCTTTTATACTGCGCTACTCTTCACCATGATCGCCATCGTGATTGACTTTGCCGAAAAATCGGAGAAAATTCTCAATTCCAATGCCCCCTGGAGCGAAATCATTTTTACCTACTATCTCAATTATATTCCCTACATCAATGGCTTGTTATGGCCTCTTTTTAGCCTGATTGCAGTGATTTTCTTCACCTCGCGACTGGCTAGCGATTCGGAGTTCATTGCTCTTCTTAATGCGGGCGTCAGTTTTGAAAGACTCATGTTGCCTTATCTCATGGGCGCGTTTTTCATCGCGAGCATCTATTTTTTAGGAGGGCATTACATCATCCCCAAAGCCAATAAACTCAAATTTGAGTTTGAATACGATGTCTTTCGAGATGGTGGAGACAAAGGACAGACCAGAGATGTTCACTTTATGCTAGACCAAGACACGAAACTATTCGTGCGTTATTACCGAAAAACCGATACTTCCGCCCGAGACGTTAGAATTGAGCACTTTCACAAAGGACAAATCAAAAAAATCACAGCCATTGACAGAATGAAGTGGGCCGAAGCACCCAACTACTGGGAAATAAATAACTTTACAGAACACGTCTATGAAAAAGATCGAGAGGTGATGTATAAATTTCCAGACAGCATTCGAGTCATGCCATTGAATCTCTACCCGGCAGATTTTGTAGAATTCAAACACGATCGAGATCAAATGACTTCTCCGGAATTACTGACCTTTATTGCAGACCAGAGAAGCCGGGGTCGTTCCGGCCTAAAATTGTACGAAGTCGAGTTTCACAGAAGGACTGCGGAGTCTGTAACCATTATAATTCTGACCCTTATCGGCATGGCCGTTGCCTCTCGCAAAGAGCGGGGGGGAGCAGGTATTCATTTGGCCGTGGGCATTGGACTAGGGGCAGCCTTTGTCTTCCTCTCCCGCTTCTCAACTGCCTTTGCAACAAACCAGGATACTTCACCAATGCTCGGAGTTTGGTTCCCCAATATTTTGTTTCTCAGTATCGCCATTTACCTCATTTCCCGGGCACAACGATAGCCCCAAATGCTAGTTTTCGCCCTGCGGGCCGAAGACTTCGAGCTTGATCATTAGCTTCTATCACTACAACTAGTGACATATCGTTTGTCAATGCGTAAAAATTTTTTCT
>JAWLFI010000208.1:0-4151 GCA_041685645.1 Saprospiraceae bacterium
TCTATCTACCTTATTCGCACGAGACTTAAAGAAATTCCCGGCTTTACTATCATTGGTATTAGAACCTAGACGATTCATCGCACATCTAAAACCAATGGTGCTGGATGCTTTTTCCTCATTCCAATATCTTCGTGTACCAGGAGACAACCAGTATAAACGATCAGCCCAAGAACCTCCTTTAATGACTCTCGACTTATCACTAATTAATGTATTAACTCCAGTATCATAAACGACATCTTCACTGTCTCCGTCTCGGAAATCTTTTAAATCCGCTTTTCTATAATTTCTTCTTCCCTCCAGGTCTTCTTCACTTTGAGCTTTTGTTGGAATTCTGCCCAGAGAGTCTTTTTCAACAAGATTACCTTCCTCATCTCTTACTCTAACTTTGAAGTTATTTCCTCGAAATGGATTTAAATCATGGTTTTCAGCATCTCTTACTGTTTCATTGGTCAACGGACGGTATACGTCGGCTACCCACTCACTTACATTACCTGCCATATTATACAATCCAAAATCATTGGGATAATAAGACTTCACAGGCGCAGGTATGGCTGCATTATCGTTTAGGTTGCCGGCAGTTCCCATGTAATCACCAGCATCTCTTTTGAAATTGGCTAACATCTCGCCTTGATACTTATCTCGCACTTGATAACGAGCTGTATATCCATCCCAGGGGAAATATCTTCTATCTGTAATATTTTCCGAATCCTCCACTTTGTGATTCCCCACAAGTGATAAAGCGGCGTATTCCCACTCAGCTTCGGTAGGAAGGCGATACTCAGGCAATAAAATACCATCAGTCATTCTCACATTTCTTTCACCACCGGTTCTGACATCCTCTAAATTAGACCTAACATTCCCTTCATACTGATTGGCGTAGTACGCTTCAGTAGTGAAAAAGTCAGAACTGTCTCCACCTGTTTCTCCCGGCGGATTGAAAATTCCCTTTTCGATCATAATCGTTTCGTTCACGCGATCAGATCTCCACTTGCAAAAAGCTTCTGCCTGTAACCAACTCACTCCCACTACAGGATAATCGTTGTAGGCTGGAAACCTAAAGTAGTTATAAACCAGCGGGTCATTGAATGCCAATTCTTCTCTCCAAACCAAGGAGTCCGGCAAAGCATCAAAATAGACGTCCGGGTACTTTTCTAAAAAGTGACGTTTCGTCCATTCCGTATAGAATCTGTAATCCATATTCGGAACTTCAGTCTGATCGATGTAAAAGGAAGAGACTGTGACCCTTCGCGGTTGATTGTCCCACTCATAGGTTACGTCCTCCTGTACAGTTCCCATGGCAAATGTACCACCGGGGATCAATACCAAATTAGGACCGGTTTCTTGTTCTTCAAAATCGGGTTTCTCATACCCCCCCCACTCTGCGTCGTTGTATTTCCAACCGGTTGTTAACGATCGTTCAGATTTCTTACATCCTGTCCATAACAGGATTAAGCTTAGGGCTGCTAATAATGTGATTCGGGTTAATTTCATGCTTCCAACACTTTTTAAGGAACGTCAAATATAACAAATCTATTCCTTCTACAAAATTCTATGTTCTAACGCTAAAAAAAATGTCAGATTGTTTTGATCAGCGAAATAAACCAAAACAATCGTTATAATCTATCTGCTTGCTTCTTTCTATGCGATATTGCAATCCTATTTCATGTGCACCTCCAGTACTTATACCAAGGGAAGAAACAGTATAATCAAAGCTATATCCTATTCTCAAACTTCCCGTTCGGAAGCCAAAAGAAAAAATCAATGCATCCGGAGTCGTCCAGGCATGACGGAAAGCTAACCCTCCGAAAACAGGCCCCACTCCCCCATGCAATCCCAGATTCAACTGCCTAAAAGGACCCTGGTGAGCATATATAATATTGGGAGACAAAAAAGGACTCCCTGCTCCTGCAGTTTTGCCGCCCGAGGTTATTTGAGCCCCGCCATGGACTGTCCACCGAATGGGTAAGCCGGAATGTAAGGGATTAGCATCAGAGTAAAAACTATTCGATGGATTATTCATATGATGAAGAACTACGCCTCCATAAAAAACGGGAGAATATAAAGCCAGACCGAAAGAAATATCCGGATAGAAAACAGTTGTTGATTCCGGAGGCACCTCAGATGAGGGCAAAGGCGTTCCGCCTGGTGTGGTCGATCCAAAATCGGGATCCAATTGGTCAAAGAAAACGAGCTTTTCCCATGCGAGGTTATTCTGCACATAGGCAAACTCTATCCCCCCCTTTAAAAAAAGATCCTGACTGAGTTGGCCTCGATAGCTATATTGCAACGCAACTTTATTAGTAGTCAAAATTCCATCTCCGGCATTATCGGACATTAAGATCATACCTATGCCACTATTGTATCGATCAAAAAACTGATCATAAGAGGCTGCATAAGTCGTATATGCATTGGGCATTGTGGGCCATTGGTTTCTATAGTTCAGTCCAAAATTAGGTCCGTTCGAATTCCCCACAAAAGCAGGGTTCAATTGCGTTGGGGCAAAATAAAATTGACTGAAAATGGGGTCTTGAGCCATTACATCTGCTTTCATCCCAATGATGAATACAACGAAAGTCATCAAAAACAGCTTTCCTGACATTCTAACTAAAAAACCGAATTGTTTCTCTTTCTTCAAATTAGTTTAAGTTCTTTATCAGTGCAAGTTTATAAAAATAATTAGAGTTTGTTTGTAATGTCTTCCACCTATTCAACGTTTTGATATTGAAAATCGTTATAAATTAACCAGATTTTCGTAAATTACAATCATGATTCAAATGCCAGCAAGAGTTTTTATAACGGTTCTGTTTTTTTTCAGCATCAGCTCACTTTGGGCCCAGCCTGAGGAAACCACCTCCAGTCTGAATCAAGGTGATCTTTACAAAGTTGAGATTCCAGCGTCTGGGATGTACCAGTTGACATATTCTGATTTAACCCAACATCTGAATATTCCCGGCTCCTCCATCCAGGGCGATAACGTTAGAATTTTATCTCAGGGAGGTGGTTCCCTCCCGGGTCCTAATAGTATCCCCAGATCAATGGATCCCATTGAATTGCCCACTATAGGTATAGGATTGGATGACAATAGTTTTGACCCGGGAGACAAACTACTCTTTTATGCTCCGGGGCCGCATGATGTTATTGTCAATCGCGATCAACTCGTAGAAGAGCGCGCCAATCCTTATGATTTTAACAATTATTTAATTGTTCAAGTAGGCTCTGGAGTGCAAAGAACAGATATCCCTTTTGAAGAAGTTGAAGGCTCACCCGATAGAGAATTATTTGAAGTTCTTCAATTTCGCCACCACGAACGTGAATTAGTTAACCTTCAGGATCTGAATGTAGCCAACCACGGTACGGGAAAGCGGTGGTTTGGTGAATCCTTTTCTCTCAACAACCAACAAGATTTTGTTTCAAACTTTTCGCCCCTCCCGAAAATCTCGTCAGAGGAGCCTGTACATCTGGCCTTTAATTTTGCAGCCCGATCAGCAAATGAAACGCAGTTAAGGGTAAGTGTTAACGAAAATGTCAAGTCCTATGATATCAAAGGCACAAAATTAGACAATTCTGAAAGCAATGTGGCTTTTCTTGCTTCCGATAGAGACTTTTTTAGCATTGATGAATTAGAACAACTCAGGTTTGAATTTATACCATCTTCCGGAAATGATTTAGCTTGGTTAGATTATATCACGCTTAATTTCTTCACTCCTGAAATAGCTCCTTCTCAAGGAAGAGAATTTTTTGCCCCTAATTCAACCGCTGGACTCACTAAAATTTCTTTGGATAATTCTGAAAACAGCGCGAACGCACGCCTGCTCAATATCTCTCAATTTCCGAATTATTACGAACTACCGGTAACCAGCTCAGAGAACCAAGTCGAGTTTTTAGATTACGGCAGTCAAATCACCCCCAGATACATCAGTTTTATCTCCGCTGAAGATTACCCACGACCTAAATTTGTAAAAAAGTTGGCAAACCAGAACCTGAAAGGCATGTCAGTTCCGGAATGTCTTGTAGTTTATCCCGATTTTTTAGAAGAAGCAGTAGATCGATGGATGGATCACAGAAGCAGCCATTCTAATATGCACATCGAGAAAGCCGATATCGAAAAGATTTACAATGAGTTTAGTGGAGGTAGAGAAGACCCAACGGCT
>JAWLFI010000209.1:0-4150 GCA_041685645.1 Saprospiraceae bacterium
TCCTTACTCACAGAGACAGCACTTGAGCGCTATACCAATTTAGTGAAGCGGAGCCCCGAGTATTTAGAGCATGTTCCCTTGAAGCACTTAGCCAGTTATCTCAATATTCGCCCGGAGTCTCTGTCGCGGATTAGAAGAGAATGGAGAAAAAGTCAGAAGGGATTTGCCACTTAACATAGGTCAATAGCTAGGTGACTTCGAAGAAATATCTTTGTGATGTATCGAAAAATACAATACTATGCTTAGATTTCTGATAGTTACCTTCCTCTTGAGTGCTCTTTTTGTATCTGCAGTTTCAGCTCAAGATTTTTTAGTACCCAAGGATGATCGAACTCGCTTCCAATTTGCCCAGGGATATTTGGGAGTCAGCGGTCAGTATCTACCCGGTGGTGAATTCACCTTCAGCGATGGACGGGAAATACAACTATCAGATGCGATGCAGCCTCGATTTGTTATTGGGGGTACTCATTTTTGGGGGTTCGTAGACTTCTACGTTTCATTTGGCTTGAGTTCGCCCATAAATTTTTCACAATATGAAGAGTGGGATAAGGAAAACATGAATACCGGAACGATGACGGGAATGAAAATCTATCCCTTTGTCATGCGACGGGGGCAATTAGATCCATTTGTAGGTGTCAATTGGTCTTTTTTTAACTTCAGCGCTCAGTCCGAAATGTTTACCGGTGCCCAAATTCACAAGCACCGGGCGGCATACGAAATGGGTGTAAGTTACACCAGCGATGGAGGAAATATTTTTGAAATTCAGGCCATGTACACTCCGCGAGCGAATATGGATTATTATACCAGTCGGGTCAATAAAGGAAGATTAGAAAGTGATGGCCTTACAGCCAGCTTCACCTACAAGCGAATGTTTGAGTCAACAAAGGGTAATGCAGGAAGACCCATTTCACCCAAAGAACCCCAGGGGAACTACGGCAACGCATTTCACTTTGGCATAGGTCCATCCTCATCGCAGACGCTTGTA
Source organism: Saprospiraceae bacterium (assembly GCA_041685645.1). Taxonomy (GTDB): domain Bacteria; phylum Bacteroidota; class Bacteroidia; order Chitinophagales; family Saprospiraceae; genus JAWLFI01. The sequence continues at coordinate 986 of JAWLFI010000209.1, forward strand.
GCTTCAGAGTATCACCAACAGTTTACACCTTATATGGATCCCTTATTAAAGTGGAATGTGTTTCCGGAAATATCAGCCGGGTATTATTTTTATGCTCCCGACTTTGATGTTCGTCTGAGCTATCGCCCATTGGTATCAAAATCCCAAGCGCATGAAGTCACTCAAGTTGCGCGTCGGCAATCCCTTGCTCTGGAAGCCTACAAGAACCTTTTTGACTACCATGGTTTTGTACCCTTTATCGGATTGAGCCTGGCAGCTGAATGGAATAGATTTGAACAGAGTGGAGAAGATATTCCTCAGCTTGATATTCGAGAACGAGACATATTTCCAGGTATCGTTTTCGGCTGGGACATACGGCCTACAAAATACAACAGTTGGTTACTTCGGACCAATTTGCGCTATTATCCCACCGCAAAAATGGAAGTATCCGGAGAAAATATATCCCTGAATCAACTCGAGTTCAATTTTATTCAATTTGTCGTTTATCCCCAGCGATGGTTTGAATAAGGGGAAAATGCAATGTGACCGATATCACAGATCAGCTGATCGGCAATTCATATTTTGCAAGCATGGAGAAAAAGAAGCAAGGAAATTCAATTTGGTATCAATGGCAACTATGGCTGCTGGCATCCCTTACTTTGGGATTGGCTCCATTCTATCCTGAACCACACATCTGGGGTAAAATCAAATGGATCATGGGAGGTGCAGATGGTATGCAGTGGCTCGATTGGTGGGATTTTGTAATGCACGGAACACCCTGGCTGCTTTTCGTGTTAAGTGTGGGACTCAACATTCGAAGAAAAACAGGAAGTAGTGGAGAAATATCTTGATATTATTGTAGAAGCCTATACGGGGTATTGGAAATATCTGACGCAGGAGATACTCCACTTGCATTGGGGCAATTACTTTTATTGGCTATTGGTCATCTCCTTTTTAGCATGGATTTTAGAAATTATTTTCCCTTGGAGGAAAGACCAGCCACTGTTTCGCAAAGACTTTTGGTTAGACGGGTTCTACATATTATTTAATTACTTTTTATTTTCATTGATACTGTACAATGCACTATCGAACGTTGCCGTGGAGGCATTCAATGATTTACTTACGGGCGTATTCGGGGTCTCCAATCTGGTGGCTTTTGAGATCGGCAGTTGGCCCTATGCCGTTCAATTATTATTGTTATTTATTGTCGCTGACTTTATCCAATGGAATGTTCACCGATTATTACATCGAGTGGATTGGCTATGGAATTTTCACAAAGTACATCACTCTGCAAAGCAGATGGGCTTTGCTGCACATATGCGGTTTCATTTTATGGAAACCATCGTATATAAAAGTATCCAGTACATTCCATTAGCTATGATTGGTTTTTCAATTGCAGATTTTTTTATTATCCACATGGTCACTTTAGCCATTGGACATTTGAACCACGCGAACCTCAATTGGGATTATGGACCATTTAAGTACATTTTCAATAACCCCAAGATGCACATTTGGCATCATGCAAGAGATTTGCCAGAGGATAGAAGGTACGGAGTGAATTTCGGAATTTCTCTGAGCCTCTGGGACTATTTATTTGCCACGAACTACATTCCACACGACGGCAGAGATATCAAATTGGGATACGGCGGAGATGAAGAGATGCCCGACAGCTTTGCCGGTCAGTTGATTGCTCCTTTTCGGTCCGATAAAAATACCTCAGACTAATTTGTTTAATATAGCGGTATTTCGTATTATAGAATATGAATTTGGCAAACCTACTTACGACATTAAATCTCTCTTCCGGACTCGTGGCTATATTTTTAGGGGATCCCTTTTGGGGAGGGCTCTTAATTATCCTTGGCGCCATTTTTGATCTCTTCGATGGTATGGCTGCCAGAAGGTTTGGGACAGAGGGGAAGTTGGGAAGTCAATTAGATTCACTAGCTGACCTGGTTACATTTGGCGTGGCACCGGCGAGTTTGTATTTCGGAATTCGTCCCGAGCATCTTCCTGAGATCTTTGCCATTATAGCGGGGGTGATTCTCGTTGGTAGCACAGCCTGGCGATTGGCTTTGTTTAACATTTTACCTCCTTCTACATCATTTCGAGGATTGCCCTCCCCCGCCTCGGGACTATTTTTTGCGTCCTGGCTCATTGGTTGGGCAGAATCAGAGCACTGGTTGTACGAAATGCATTACAACTCCGCTTTTTACCTGAGTTTACCTTTGGTATTTGGGACCTTAATGAATATTCGATCACCATTCTTTTCCGCCAAGAATTTCTCTACACAATGGCCCCAAGTACTCCCCTACTATTTATTGGGTGGAATCACGCTGATTTTATTTTTGTGGCAACCGTATTTGGCTGCTCCTTTAGCCATTGTATGTTATATCCTACTGTCCCTTTTTTATTTCCCCAGAACCTCACCCCCAGAAGAGGGCTAAACCCCCAAAAAGTACCTACGCTGAGCCTGTTCATGCCCTGGAACAAATAAATCCGTTTTCTTTATTTTGTCCTTAGGGTGAAAGCGTTATATTTGCGTCGCTAAATGGCCCCGTAGCTCAGCTGGATAGAGCAACTGACTTCTAATCAGTAGGTCTCAGGTTCGAATCCTGACGGGGTCACCAGGGAGAGCAAGGCCGCCGCCAAAGGCGGCCTTTTGTGTGTTTTGAAGCGTCAAAAGTTTACTTTTGTAAGCGAAAAAACACACAAAAGGAGCGGTCTGTATAGACCGCGGCCTTGCTTTTTAATCTTGGACGAGGAAAGGATCGCGATAGCAATCCTGACTATTCTAATTCCCCCCTTTTTCCTAAAAACACACAAAAGGAGCGGTCTGTATAGACCGCGGCCTTGCTTTTTAATTGAGTGCTATTACCCCTAAATTCTTGAAGACCAAGTCTTGATCTTTTTGCTCATTTCTGCGTTGCTCGTCAGTCGCATAGCTAAGGCTATTCTCCTTCCTCGCGCCTTGATCTGAACAAAAATATACGGCGACTTTTCAACAATCATTTAGTGGTAATAGCACTTAGACGAGGAAAGGATCGCGATAGCAATCCTGACTATTCTAATTCCCCCCTTTTTCCTAAAAACACAAAAAAGGAGCGGTCTGCATAGACCGCGGCCTTGCTTTTTAATTGAGTGCTATTACCCCTAAATTCTTGAAGACCAAGTCTTGATCTTTTTGCT
>JAWLFI010000035.1:0-17062 GCA_041685645.1 Saprospiraceae bacterium
GAAAAAGCCCGTCGGTTTTGTACTCGGCAGCAAGTTGAAGTTCCAGGTCTATCCCTTTTTCCCGGGCTGCTGTGCACAATTCCCGAAAAACAGAACGCAGGTGGTCGGATGAGTTGGGGAAATAGTCTTCGTTGATATGAGGAGTAATTGTAACTTTTTCCCAGCCCATTTCGACGTACTGTTCCAGCATTTTCATGCTTGAAGCCATGTCCGGAGACCCATCGTCTACGTCGGGTAAGAGGTGATTGTGCATGTCCGACCGGAGGAAAGCGAGGGACTCTTTCGGGGCGTATTTTTTATTGAAGAGGTTCAAGATCTTACTGATAATAATATTTTGATCGATACTGAAATGCAATTATATAATCATACCCGCAGCTACCGTTTCATTGGTGTTTTCATCAATAAGAATGAGACTCCCCGTAAGTCTGTTTTGTCTATAGGAATCGATAAAGAGGGGCTTTGTCGTTCGAATTTGAATCCGGGCAATATCATTCATTTGGATGCTAGTGTTTTCCATGTCTCTATGCAGCGTATTGATATTCATGCGGTATTGGATATTTTTCACGATACATCGCACATCGTCTTGTGTGGAGTGCATGACCGCATATTTCCCTCGCGGCTGAAGGGGTGTCTTAGAAAACCAGCACACCATGAGGTCCAGGTCCTGCGTTACTTCCGGCTGGTTTTGTGGTCGAACAATCATATCTCCTCTTCCTAAGTCTAAATCGTCCTCCAGGAGAAGGGAGACAGACATGGGTGGAAAAGCTTCCTCGATTTCTCCTTCGTAAGTATGGATTTTTTGAATCGTCGTTGTGAAGCCCGATGGTAAAAGAAGCACTTCATCCCCCTTTCTAAAAACCCCTCCCGCGACTCTGCCTGCATACCCTCTGAAGTCGTGATATTCATCTGTATTTGGGCGGATGACGTGCTGCACCGGAAATCGCGCATCAATAAAGTTGAAGTCGCTGCCGATGTGAACATTCTCCAAATAATAAATCAGTGTCGGCCCTTCGTACCAGGGCATTTTTTGCGATCGGCCCACCACATTATCACCCCGAAGGGCAGAAATAGGTATAAAGTGGATATCCCGGACATCGAGTTTGGATGCAAAGCCTTCAAACTCCTCTTTAATTTGGAGATACACTTCCTCCTTAAAGTCCACTAGATCCATTTTGTTGACACAAACGACGATATGAGGAATTTGCAGAAGAGAGGCAATAATGGCATGTCGGCGCGTTTGCTCAACGACACCATTGCGCCCATCAATGAGTATTAGCGCGACATTGGCCGTTGAAGCTCCGGTCACCATATTCCGCGTATATTGAATATGGCCTGGAGTATCGGCGATAATAAATTTGCGCTTTGGCGTTGAGAAGTATCTATACGCTACGTCAATAGTGATGCCCTGTTCTCTTTCTGATTTCAAGCCATCTGTGAGCAGGGCCAGGTTCACCTCTTTTTCCCCGCGTCTTTCACTTGTCATTTTCACCTGATCGTATTGATCTTGAAAGATGGCTTTACTGTCGTACAATAGGCGACCAATGAGAGTCGACTTCCCGTCATCTACGCTTCCCGCAGTCGTAAATCGAAGTAACTCTGTTTTTATTTCTTCCATAAAGATGTGATTCTATAATATAACTTTTCCGATAAAAAATCTTTTAAGATTTGACCGGCCATATTAACACCCAATAGATGGGTAACTCCGAGATATACAAAGATGGCAAAAATCGATAGACTGCATAAATGAATCAGGTAAATGATACTTCGTTGAACTTCAGTGGTGGCGGAGATGACAAAGTGATTTGTGATCTGAAAAAAAGCCATGTAATCCAGGCTCGCAATAAGAATAGTAAACAACAGCGTGGCTAGTGCAATCGGGGCATAATTCTTTAAGTGTTGGGCCATGGATAATCCCAGGACCTGCTTCACCCACCATACGGAGGGTAAATATCCCAATAGAATTCCAATGGATACTCCAATGGCGACACCGAGGATCCCATAAAAAGCACCGATAACTATACCTAGAATGGTAAATATGCTCGTCACTATCGTATTGTAAAAATGTACCCGGGTTTTATTAAGTACGATAAAAATATTGGGAATGAGTGCAGCAATAGAAAAGACGATACCTCCTAAACTCATGACGCGCATTAGTGGGATCATCGGTTTCCACTCCGGACCAAAAATTCCAAAAACAAAATAGGGAGCCAGGACAAACAACAGACTCATTAGTGGAAAGGTAATGAAGGCCGTCGTTCGATTGACTTTGAGAAAAGTATCAATAATTCTTTTCTTATCCGATTGTATTTTGGCAAAAGAGGACATCATTACCCGATTGATCGCCTGAGAGATATTATTTACCGGGAGATTTAAGATATTGTAGGATCGGGTATAAATCCCCGTATCGAAAGTGCCAAACCAACGCCCAACAATCATCACATCAATATTTCTCACGAATAAGCGAATAGAACTCGACCCCAAAAGAGGCATGGTAAAGCCCGTAATAGCCGGAACAAGTGAGCGGTCAAAATGCCATCGCGGCCACCAGCGGTTATAATAGAATGTAGCCAGGGTAAAAAAGAGTTTAAACAGTCCTATTCGCGCCACTAAAGCCCAGACAGATTGTGTTTCCACAGCCCAAAATATGGCGATGACACAACTCAATACCATGCTAATAAACCGCGCCTTAAAAAGATCCTTTAAATTTAAGTCGCGATTGAGCATAGCTCGCTGTACATAGGAAAAGGATTCAATGATAAAAAAAATACTCATTAAAGCCAGAATGTCTGTCACTTGGGGTTCTCTGTAAAACGCTCCGACAGCTGGTGCAACCATATACATGAGAAGGGCAATAGCGGCTCCGAGAGCGAGATTGAGCCAAAAGCAAGTGGAGAGAATTGAGTTGTTGATTTCCGGGCGTTGAATAACAAAGGCCGGAATACCAAATACGACCAAAATGTTGGCAAAGTTGAAAAAAACATTGGTCATCCCAATGATTCCAAATTCCTCCGGGCCTAAAATTCTCATCAGGAGTACCATGGTGATTTGCATGGTAAGCATATTGACCATTTGGTCAATCACCCCCCAACGGAGACCCTTTACCGTCTTACTTTTAAAGTTTGATGCCTGTGCCAATTAGAAGTATCCCAGTTTTTTGCGATCTTCCATTGCTGTCTCTGAACGCTTATCATCTGAGCGCCCCCCCCGCTCTGTGATACGGGTAGTAGCTATTTCCTCAATAATATCTTCGATCTTTTCTGCCTTCGATTCGATGACGCCCGTGCAGGTCATATCTCCGATGGTTCGACAGCGAACCTGTTTGCGGACCACTGTCTCTTCAGGGCGTTTCTTTATAATGTTAGTATCTGCCAATAAGGTGTTATTGCGTTCAAAAACATCACGCTGGTGCGCAAAGTAAAGCGATGGCAACTCGACTTCTTCTTCTGCCAGATATTGCCAGACATCCAGTTCCGTCCAGTTAGAAATCGGAAATACTCTGAAGTGCTCACCCCAATTTTTTCGACCATTGAATAGATTCCACAATTCCGGACGTTGTTTTTTAGGATCCCATTGTCCAAAATCATCCCGGTGCGAAAAAAACCGCTCTTTTGCTCTTGCTTTCTCTTCATCGCGACGACCGCCACCTAAAGCGGCATCGAAGCCTCCTTCTTCTAATGTCTCTAGAAGTACCTGGGTTTGCAAATAATTTCGACTGGCATCGTATCCCGTTTCTTCCTGAACTTTACCTTCATCAATGGCCTCCTGTACACTTCCGACGATCAACCGCACGCCCAGTCGATCGACTAACTTATCCCTGAAAGCTATAGTTTCCGGAAAATTATGCCCCGTATCAACGTGCAAAAGAGGAAAGGGAATTCGAGCCGGATGAAATGCCTTTGCCGCCAAATGCGTCAATAAAATAGAGTCCTTTCCGCCGGAAAACAAAATAACGGGATTTTCAAACTGCGCCGCTACTTCTCTCATTACAAAAATGGATTCCGACTCGAGTTCTCTGAGATGGCTTAACTGATAATTCATAGTTGAAATTCTTCTGTCTAATGTTCTTCAATATGCGAAAACAAGCCCATTCAAAGGTCGGGCTTTAATGGACTCGACTTCAAGAAAGATGCACCTTTTTCTGAATAAATTGCAACACCTTGTCCCGGCTTTCCGACAAGGACTCCTTTCCGGTGTGTATCGTCAGATCCGGCTGTTGCGGCGCCTCATATGGAGCACTAATCCCCGTAAAGTTTTTGATTTCTCCAGCACGGGCCTTTTGATACAAACCCTTAACATCTCTCTCTTCACACAACTCCAAAGGAGCATTCACGAAAATCTCGTAAAAGTGTTCCGCCCCAACAATATCCCGAGCCATTGATCTAATCGCCCGGCTGGGACTAATAAAACTCGCCAATACGATTAGATTTGTTTCGCAGAAGAGCTTAGCAACTTCCGCAATTCTTCGCACGTTTTCTCTTCGGTCGTTCTCTGTAAATCCCAGATTATTGCCAATGCCTGTTCGGATGTTGTCTCCATCTAACATTTTAGGCCAGAGTCTCTGTTCAAACAATGCATGTTCTACTGCTTGAGCCACCGTGGACTTGCCTGAGCCGGATAAGCCCGTGAACCAAAACACCGCGGATTGGTACCCCCAGACCTCTTGCCTCTGCTGCCAGGAAACTAAGCCTTCTTCATTTGGATGTAGGTTTTCCATTGATCTTTCCAAAGTTTTTTAATGCCCTTTCGAATATGTCTTCCGGGAGCCATTTGTCATAATCGCTAGTGGAAGTAATACAGTGCAAATTTTGAAGCCACCTCAATACTTCCAAATACTTCCAATGGCTAAATGCAAATGTAATACTTCTCATAATGAAATATCAAATCGCCATTGTATCTAAATTGCCAACGATGCACCAACTCATCCCTTTGAGTCAACTCTGGAGATATGACTCATTGTCAAATTCCTACTCATCACTTGCATCACTGAAAGGGATGAGGACTTAGTGGCAAAACGGCAAAAGGATGATACTCTCCTTTTAAGCCCACGGGCGTCTGGTTGCGAATGTCGTGTACCAACTGGATCGCCGATTTGGCCTCTGAAATTCGAAAGCCATTTCCCTTGAGTATTTCCTCATAAGATCGAGTGTGAAGTTCTGTAAATCCGCCGCTAAACTCAAATTCTTCAGGTCCAATCGTCAATGAGCGAAAGGTGCGTTGACCTTTCTCCACAACTTCTTGCGGTAAAGTTTCTCCATTAATGCTCAGAAACCATCGCACCCGAGCGTTCTCCAATTCTAAGTACCCCGCTGCCCTGTCGTGGGTATGAATGTGAACCACATTTTCCTGAACAGGTCCAAAAATCCACTGTAGCATGTCATAAAAATGTACGCCAATATTCGTAGCAATGCCTCCAGATTTAGCATCTTGCCCCTTCCAGCTGGAATAGTACCAATTTCCTCTACTGGTTATATACGTCAGGTCTATATCCGTTTTGGTTTTCTGACTCTGTTGTTCCATACGCGTCTTTAGCTCTTGAACAGCGGGGTGAAGTCGCAATTGAAGGATGTTGAATATCTTTTGACCGGTTTCTTTTTCCATCTCTTCCAGAGCTTCGACATTCCATGGATTCATAACAATCGGCTTTTCACAGATTACATCTGCTCCTTGACGAAGACCAAAGCGAATATGTGCATCGTGCAGATAATTCGGCGAGCAGACGGACAGGTAGTTCAATCCCTGACCGCTGCGTTTCAGTTTGTCCACATGTCGGTCAAATCGCTCAAATTCCGTAAAGAAGTCTGCTTCCGGAAAATAACTATCAATTACTCCTACCGAGTCAAAGGGATCCAAAGCGGCCAGTAGATGATTCCCAGTATCCCGAATCGCTTTCATATGTCTGGGCGCCACGTATCCCGCTGCTCCTATCAATCCAAACCTTTTTGTCATATCATGAATTTTATTTCTTGTCAATGGAGATAATTTGCAATAGATATTTCCCGTAGCCACTCTTTTTTAATGGTTCCGCCAATGCCTTGAGTTGTTTAGCATCAATGAATCCTTTTCGAAAGGCCACTTCTTCAATACAGCCCACCTTTAAGCTTTGTCGCTTTTCAATCACACGGACAAACTCTGAGGCATCATTAAGACTCTCAAAAGTACCCGTATCTAACCATGCCGTTCCCCTTTGCATCACCCCCACTTTTAATCGGCCGCGTTTGAGGTATTCTTTATTCACATCGGTGATTTCGTATTCTCCGCGTTCAGAGGGCTCTATTTGTTCGGCAATTTCAATCACTTGATTATCGTAAAAATACAAGCCCGGAACTGCATAATTGGATTTCGGGTGTCTGGGCTTCTCTTCCAGCGAAAGCACCCGGTGATTATCATCAAATTCAACTACACCGTAGCGCTGAGGGTCTTGCACGCGATAGGCAAATACCCGGGCTCCATCCTTAATTTTTGCATTTTCTTCCATCAAACTCGATAACCCTGCACCATAAAAGATATTATCTCCTAAAATGAGGGCAACCGAATCCCGACCTATAAAGCTCTTTCCAATGGTAAAGGCTTGAGCGAGTCCTTTGGGCTCTGGCTGGATAGCGTAACTAAAGGAACAACCGAGCTGACTTCCGTCACCCAATAAGTTTTCGAATGCAGGCTGATCAAATGCCGTCGTGATAATCAAAATTTCCCGAATGCCCGCCAACATCAATAGTGACAAGGGGTAGTAAATCATTGGTTTATCGTAAATCGGCATTAATTGCTTGGACACCGCTTTTGTCAGTGGGTACAAACGCGTTCCCGACCCTCCCGCTAGAATAATTCCCTTCATTTCTACGTATTTTTCTCTCCCTTTCCGTATTGCTTTTCGTAATAATCTTTATACTCCCCGGAAGTCACCGATGCTAACCAATCTCCATTCTCTAAGTACCAGTCGATCGTCTGAGATAAGCCTTCCTGAAAAGTAACTGAAGGGCGCCAACCTAAATCGCTCTCTATCTTTGAAGCATCTATAGCATATCGGTGGTCGTGCCCGGCTCTGTCTTTAACAAACTCAATCAGTCGTTCTGAATCACCCTTGGGTCTTCTTAATTTTCGGTCCATCAAATGGCATAACAAGCGAATCAGATCGATGTTCTTCCATTCATTATGACCTCCAATATTATAAGTCTCTTTAATTTTTCCACTTCTAAAGACCAAATCAATCGCTTCAGCATGATCTTCTACAAAAAGCCAGTCTCTGATATTTTGTCCGGCTCCATATACGGGAAGGGGTTCCTCGCAAAGGATGTTCCTTATAAACAGAGGTATGAGCTTTTCGGGAAATTGATAGGGCCCGTAGTTATTTGAGCAATTCGATAATACAACGGGAAAGTCATAGGTGTGCCCCCACGCCCGGACAAAGTGATCGGAGCTCGCTTTCGATGCCGAATAAGGGCTGCGAGGATCATAGGGAGTATCTTCTCGAAAGTAGCCCTCATCCCCTAAACTCCCATAAACTTCGTCCGTCGAAATGTGATAAAATCGCTTGTTTGCGTATTCTCCCGCCCAATATTCCTTTGCGGCTTGTAAGAGGTTAACCGTTCCCAAAACGTTCGTCGTAACAAAAATCAAAGGATCTGAAATTGAGCGATCGACATGGGATTCAGCTGCTAAATGAATGACGGCGTCAATTTGATGAGAGCGAAAAACCCGCCTCATGGCATCTAAATCTCCAATATCCCCCTTGATAAAAGTGTAATTGGGCTTATCATCAATATCAGCAATATTTTCAAGATTGCCGGCGTAGGTCAAGGCATCAAGATTAAAAATGTGATCCTCAGGATATCTATTGACTAGCCTTCTTACCACATGAGAACCAATAAATCCCGCTCCTCCGGTTATTAAAATGTTCATTCACTTCCTTTTTGCGTCTCCATCCTATTGATCTGATTTGAGCTGAACCCTGGGTCGTCCAATGCTATAATACTCAAAACCCTTTTCTTCCATATCATTTAAGTCAAATAAATTCCGACCGTCAAAAATGAGGGGGCGTTTCAATCGCTCCTTTATTTTTTCAAAAGAGGGCGATCTAAAGACGCTCCATTCCGTCACAATCGCCAAAGCGTCTGCATCTGTTAGTGCATCATAGGGCTCACTGGCAAAATACACATTTTTTCCTTCCAATACCGCCTTTACATTTTCCATAGCCTCTGGATCGTAGGCGCGTATTTTTGCCCCGTGCTCCAATAAAGTCCTAATAATTTCGAGTGAGGGCGCTTCGCGAATATCATCGGTTTCCGGTTTGAATGCCAGTCCCCAAATGGCAATCGTTTTCCCCCTTAAGTCGTCTCCCAGGCGGCTTTGAATGCGCCGGGCTAAAATCTCCTTTTGTTTTTGATTGACTGTCATTACTGCTTCCAAAATGTGAAAGGGGTAGTCGCTTTGCTGTGCTTTTTTATACAATGCCTGAACATCTTTAGGGAAACAAGACCCGCCATAACCAACACCCGGGAATAAAAAGCGCTTGCCGATGCGGCTATCGCTTCCCATTCCGATGCGAACCTGATCCACATTGGCTCCCACCTTTTCACAGAGGTTGGCAATTTCATTCATAAAGCTAATCCGGGTAGCTAAATAACTGTTCGAGGCGTATTTTGTCATTTCTGCCGATCGAATATCCATGACGTAAATGGGATTCCCTTGTCGGACAAAAGGATCGTACAAGGATTTCATTTTTCGCCCCGCCTTTTCACTCTTCGTTCCAATCACCACCCGATCGGGGCGTTGAAAATCATCTACTGCGACACCTTCGCGCAGAAACTCCGGGTTGCTCACTACATCGAATAGATCGCGACTCAGGTGTTGAGCTAAAACGCTTTCTACTCGTTCTCCAGTGCCTACCGGAACCGTAGATTTATTGACGACAATGGTGTACCGGTCAATCATATGAGATAGCTCCTCTGCCACGCCCAATACAAAAGACAAGTCTGCTGATCCGTCCGCACCCGGTGGTGTAGGTAAGGCTAAAAAGATAATTTCGGCATGATCTACAGCCTCCTTTAAATCTGTTGTGAATTTCAGCCGGCCCTGGCTCGTATTTCTTTCAAACAAGATCTCTAATCCCGGCTCGTAAATCGGAACAGTTCCATTTTTCATGCGGTCTACCTTCTTCGCATCTATATCTACACACAAAACCTCATTTCCCGATTCTGCAAAACAAGTTCCCGATACTAAACCTACATAACCGGTGCCGACAATAGCTAATTTCATTCTACGTTTTTTGTATTACATAAGGCTTCGCCATCCATGTGTCGCAAGACAATGGCTCATAACCATGGATTTTAGCCAATATTATATTTTCCTCAAGGTATTCAACGGCACTTCAATAATCATGGTATGTTGAAAATGCGCCATTGTGATACCCACTCTATTTTTTCCTCTCCATTCCATTAATCTCCCTTTTAATCCCGTCAATTGTCCCGCCACTATTTCTACTTTATCTCCCTTTTCCCATTCGCCAGGCTCCACTTCTACTTCTTGCCGTTCGCCTACAATTCTCTTGAGCAATTCGATCTCATCAGCAGGGATGGGATCTATATATCCCGAAGGACGCAAGACCTGAACCACCCCGGTGGTCGAGAGCACTTGAGCTAATTCTTTTCGTCGGATACGAGCAAAAATATATTGGGTGATCAAAGGGTATTGTACTTTTCGCACCTTTCGCTTATACTGCTTCACTCTTTCCTGAAGGGGAATCCAGGCCTCTAATCCTTGGCGAAGCAGGGACTGAACTACGTGCTTCTCTCTTCTCGGAATCACCCGAAAAGCCAGCCAAAGTCGATGGGTATTTGTTAATGTTTGCGTCCTCTGCATAAACTTTTATAATCTCCAATAAGTAATTTCTCTTGCGTCTTTAAACGGATATATCCCCTTTAAATCAAATACGATGGATGTGCCAGGCTCTAATATTTCAACGAAGTTATCAAGGGAAAGCTTTTTATACTGATTATGAGCAACTGCAACTACGATAGCTTCATACTTGCCTTCCATCTTATCTACCAACACCAGATCGTGTTGATTCTTGACATCCTCCGCAGAGGCATAGGGATCCGACACCTCTACAGAGATGGAATACTGTTGTAACTCATGAGCTAAATCTGCCACTTTTGAGTTCCTAACATCTGAAACATTCTCCTTGAAAGTAACCCCTAAAATCAATACTCGGGCACCTTTGGGATGGCTTCCCTTTTTTATTAACATTTGCACGAGGCGCTTAGCGATGTAGGCAGGCATCTCATCGTTAATTCTTCGTCCGGATAATATCACTTGTGGATCATGGCCCAGTTGCTTAGCCTTAAATAGCAAATAATACGGATCCACTCCAATACAATGCCCGCCCACCAAACCGGGAAAATATTTTACAAAATTCCACTTGGTGGCAGCGGCTTCAATGACCTCCTGAGTATCTATGCCCATTTTGTCAAAAATCATAGATAGCTCATTCACAAAAGAGATGTTTAAATCTCGCTGAGTATTCTCGATCACTTTCGCCGCCTCAGCGACTTTGATAGAACTCGCCTGAAAAACACCTCCTTGAATCACTTTCTCGTAGAGAGCCGCAATATCTTCGAGGGCACTTTTATCGCAAGCTGACACAACCTTTGTAATCTTTTCAACGGTTTTTTCCTTTTCTCCCGGATTGATTCGTTCCGGTGAGTAGCCTACTTTAAAGTCCTCGACATAGGTTAAACCAGATGTCTGTTCCAGTATAGGCACACAATCCTCTTCTGTACACCCCGGATATACCGTGCTCTCATAAATCACAATATTATTCCGGCTTAGCACTTGCCCGATACTCCTACTTGCAGAAATTAAAGGTTCCAGAAAAGGAACTTTCCGATTGTCTACGGGAGTGGGTACGGCGACGATATAAATATCGCAATCCACTAAATCAGCAGGAGAACTAGAAAAGAGTATTTTTTTTCCTTCGAAAGCAGAGGAGTCCAACTCTTTGGAAGGGTCGATTGCCTTCTTGAGCATCTCGATTTTATTGTCTTGAATATCGAAGCCCACGACTTGCCAGTATTTCGCGAACTCCAGTGCCAAAGGCAAACCTACGTAGCCCATACCAAGGACGGCGATCTTCTTTTCCCCACGGTTCAACGCAGCGATTAACTCTCTTTCCTTTCCCATAATAATAATGGCTCGTATTCAAATGTAGAGAAATCAATTTCTGAAAAACTCTTAGGACTGTAGTCAAGATAGCGAATGCGACGATCAATCAGTGCCTCGGCACGCTCTATCAACCGCACCAGGTAAGAGCGATCGATCTCACCAACTAATAAAATATCCAATACTGGACCGTCTATGCCCCGAGCAAAGGTGCCCGCTAAATAGATTCTCTCCACCTCTCCCAAATTCTCTACCACATTGTGAACGATTTGATCTATTCCGATATGTTTGAGCAAGATATTGTGTACTTCTGTAAATAAGGGATGGGTCGTGTTGGCGCGGTACATTTTTTTATTCCCCTCCATTTCTGATTTGAGCATTCCCGCTTTTTCTAAGCGATTCAGCTCTACGCGAATCCCATTCGTAGACTCCCCAAATTCGCTTTCCAAACCTCTCAAATAGGCGGCTGTGTTGCTGTTTAAAAAAAATTTTAACAGCAATTTGATCCGCGTCTTCGAACTGATGAGTGTGTCTATCATATCAATGAGTAACTAATTTACTCGCTTTATCCACAGAAAAAAACTTTTTGCAGGTTTTTTTTTAGCGGACTCATTTTTTTCAAATGTGTTTAAAAACATAAATTTGAGCATCCCCCTAAGAATGCTTAGTTTTATGCTGTTATCTTTTAGTGCAGTTCTTCTTTGACTCAAGCCCAAATCTCATGCTATCAACTTCTATTGAGCACGAATTTCAAGCCCTTATCGAGGAGAAAGAGTGGTGGAAACTCAAATCTCTCCTCAAAGAGGTGCCAGCCGTTGACATCGCAGAATGGCTGGAAGACCTTAATGCAGAAGAGGGCCTGGTCGTTTTCAGACTCCTCGTCAATGAAAAAGCAGCAGACGTGTTTTCCTATCTCAGCAACTCAAAAGGAGCCGAGCTACTCAATGTGTTCTCCAAACAGCAACTGTCCGATGTGATGACCAATCTCGAGCCGGATGAACAGGTTGCGTTTCTGGAAGAGCTGCCCGGACGATTGACCTTTAAAGTACTGGCCTCTTTTGGCGAGGAACGGAAAAAAGAGGTACAGCGACTTCTGGGGTATCCCGAAGAAAGTATTGGCCGATTAATGACGACCAAGTTTATCCGTATTCGGTCTGAATGGACGGTGCAAAAAAGCTTACAACACCTCCGCATTTTTGGCAAAAAAGTAGAAACCCTCAATGTGATTTACGTGGTAGATGAGAATGGTCGCCTCATTGACGATCTGCGCCTGACGGACCTCGTCATCGCTTCACCGGATAGGAAAATATCGGAAATCATGGACCGGCAATTTATCGCAGTGAATGCCTTCGAAGATAGAGAGGAGGCGGTGAAAATGCTGAGCAAATACGATTTGGTCGCACTTCCCGTGGTAGATTCCCAGGGTATTCTCATAGGGAAAGTCACGGTGGACGATATCATTGATGTTGCAGAGGAAGAAGCAACCGAAGATATGTTGCTCATGGGGGGTATGGATGTGTTGGATGATCGCTATTCCCGAACGGGCATCGGTGAAATGGTAAAAAAGCGGGTCGGGTGGCTCATCATTCTCTTTTTGGGGCAAATGATGACTGTTACTGCGCTTGCCTCCTTTGAAAATGCACTGGCAGCGGCAGCCGTTCTCGCATTTTTTATTCCCATGATTATTTCCAGTGGCGGAAATTCAGGATCCCAGGCAGCCACTTTAATTATCCGTTCTCTGTCTATCGGCGATCTCGATTTGGACGACTGGAAAAAAGTGTTGGGACGAGAACTGCTATCTGGACTTCTCCTTGGCAGTATCGTAGGAATTCTCGGGTCTTTTGTTATTGCTTTCTGGCTGTCCTTGCGAGGAGAGCCCCTGGACATAAACCTATTCCTCCAGGCGGCAACGGTCGGCTCCAGTTTGGTGGGGGTTATCATTTTTGGAAATTTATCCGGCGCTATGCTACCCTTTCTCATGACCAAACTCAAGCTAGACCCCGCCGTCACTTCTGCGCCTTTCGTGGCTACTCTGGTTGATGTTACTGGCATTATTATCTATTTCAGCTTCGCCACAATTCTATTGCGACATTTACTGTAGACCTAATGCACTGCGTCCTGCTGCGCCAATCACCGAAAAAATAACTCTTGGATCAGATATTTAGAGGGGAAATTACTTGTAATAATTTCTGGTAAAGCCCTCCGCCCGGGACTTACCTCTGAGCCACTGCCACAATCCACTCCAGCTCCCCAATCCATAGGCGACTACCTGAATAAATAGGGTGAGAATAGATAAACTGGCAATATGAATACTCCTGTGCATGGAAAAGGATTGAAAAAAAGCAAAAAGAGCGACGCCAATGGCGCCAAAAAGAATGTACAATAGCGCCCAGGATAACAAGGGAATAAACATCGCTCCTACAAAAATGAATGCGGAAATAGCCAGCAGGGCCGCAGGCAATAAATGCACCGGCTTTAAGAGCTCCGAATATTGACGACCCAAATTGATGCGGGCCACTCCCCAATTGAATATTTGCTTGAAAAACTTCCTGATACTCGTTCTCCTTTTGTGAAACACCACAGCATCCGGAATCAAACCCACCTGAAAGCCCGCGCGATATATGCGCGCAGAATAATCCATATCCTGCCCATGCCGAAGGTCATTCATCCCTCCGATTTTCTCATAGACAGAGCGATGAATCCCCATATTGAATGAGCGGGGATAAAATCGCGTCACTGATTCCGAGCTGCCCCGGGTTCCCCCCGTACCGATAAATGAAGTCATGGAATAGTTAATCGCATGCAATAAAGGTGAGAAAGACGGGTGGCTGCTATCCGGTCCACCAAAGGCATCCCATTTCTGTTTTTCCACATCCCGGTCGATGGCTGACAAATAATCAGGGGGGAGTATCACATCCGAATCTACAAATATGAAATACTCGCCCCGGGCCACAGACATCGCCCTATTCCTCGCTGCACCGGGTCCCTGATTCTCCTGGTAGTGGTATTGCACATCAAACGGAGTATCCAAACTTTTAATAAAGTCCGATGTCCCATCCGCTGAGCCGTCATCTACTACGACCAATTCAAATTTTTTCGGCGGAAAATCCACTGCCTCAAGCGAATCTACTAACTCCTTCATCTCGCCCTTGCGATTGTAGGTAGCGACAATGATGCTATATTTGTAATCTACACTACTCATCTTTTGGCCGCTCTTCTACTAGTCCCTTATAAAAGCCCCCGAGAATCAAAAGTAATAGGAGAGAGGAAAATGCCAGCGCAATTTTTTCTCCCTGATAATATGATTCCGGTCGAAACTCGAATACAATCTCATGATCGCCGGAGGGTACCACCAATCCCCTCAGGATATAATTCACCCGAAGATGAGAGACCGGCTCTCCGTCGATGTATGCCTGCCAACCCTTATCCGGTCCATACCAAATCTCAGAAAAAGCCACCAACTGATCCCTTGAAGAAGAAAAAGAATACTTCAGTCGCTCGGGATGGTAGTCTGTCAACTGAATTCTCGTGTCGGGCGATCGCCTCACATCCAATCCCGAGAGCTCTTCTTCAAACTCCGATCGCAATACGACCGCCTGATCTGCTGCTGAAAAATTATTGAGCGCTTCAATTTCTTGCTTCGGACTCGACACTTCTAAGAGTTCATCCACTGCCCAGGCATGGCCCAATGCCTCATTATTTATCTGAAATTGTTCCCCACCCTGTTGATCGGGAACTATGATGTATTTCGTATTGAGCATGTTCAATACTTCTCGATTATTGCTCTTGATATGATAATCGATCATATCCTGATAGCGCTGGAGCTTCGCCGGATGGTATCCCCCAACGTGATTGTGAAAAGTCGATGGAAAGGTCGTATTGAAGGTGTTGACCGACAAGTCCAACACCCGGTAATCATAGCGATTTTCCTCCCGCTGCATAATTGATCGATCCACCTCTCTGGCTTGAAAATTTTGATCGTGCTGCCGTTCACTTACGAAATCGTCGTGCGAAACATATCGCTTACTCACTCCCCAATTATCTATGAGCGCCAAAACTCCAATGACACCCAACAACAGCAAACTCGACTTGAGTTTTTGCTTCTGATACAACCACAAGGCCAGCGCACTGAACAGAACGAGAAAAAAGGTCCTCCAGGCATCCCCGACCAACAGCGA
Source organism: Saprospiraceae bacterium (assembly GCA_041685645.1). Taxonomy (GTDB): domain Bacteria; phylum Bacteroidota; class Bacteroidia; order Chitinophagales; family Saprospiraceae; genus JAWLFI01. Next base: position 15,333 of record JAWLFI010000035.1, read on the forward strand.
TTTTCGATCGCTGATCAAGGCATTGATATCTACTCCCTGCTGGATGTAATTGCTATCTCCGGCAGACTCAAAATTGAAAAAAAGCGATGGCATCAAAGCCGGAATCAAGGCCAGCCCGAGGCAGATCCCCGCACTCCACATCAAACTTTTCTTCAACCTGCTGTCCGGCGCATTATTTTTGCGCTTTTTGTTCGGGGCAGAGCGAGACTTCATCAATTGATATAAAGAAAGCCCGCCTAAAATCGGCAGGAAAAATACCGTGATGCTCAGAATAGATTGAGGGGTTCTGAACTTATTGTACAAAGGTAAATAGTCAAACAGCAGCCGATTGAACCATTCTATATTCTTTCCCATGGAAACAATCAGAGTCATCAATACAGCAGCGCCCAACCAATACTTCATCGGACCCTTATAATAGAACAAACCGAAAATAAACAAAAACCAAAATACCGCACCCAGATAATTCGGCCCGGCAGTAAAGGGCAATCCCCCCCAATACAATGGGCCACTAGGCATTCTATATAATTTGTAGAGCTCGGAATCCCGATCCAGCTTTTCAGAACCGGAGCCCCCCGCAGCTCCGGGGATATATGTCGCCAGCAGATCTACCCATGAGTTGGACCATTGCATCGCATAACTCCACTCCAAACCTTCCACTTCACCACTGGAAGTTGCATCAGCACGATCCCCTTCCTGCTCCAGAACCGGAGCCCCTCTCATACTCGATGAATTGAAATCATAGACCGACATAATCCGGGACGCCGAAGCGCCCAGTGCCAATACCGCAATAAAGGCGACTATACCCGTCGATATGAAGAAGGGGCGCAACTCCTTTCGGCGAATGGCATCAATCAGCATCACAATGCCGAAAATCACAAAAATCATAAAGGCATAATAAATCATCTGCGAATGCTGCATATACACACTCAGCGCCAACCCAATGCCCAGCACAGCACCACCCACTTTCGAGCGCTGTCGATAATACAACAAGAGCACGCCGCTAATCACCAAAGGCAATATGGCCAGCGTCCGCACCTTACTCGCGTGCCCCGCATCCCATAAGATCACGTTATTGACCGAAAATCCCGTCGCCAAAGCCAGTAACATCGCCCCCAGAGGATGCAGCCCAAGCACCATCATCAATAAATACATACCAATCAGCATCACATTAAAAACGCCAATCGGGCTATTAAAACCCAGAGTCAAAAGATCGTAGGCCGGGCGGAGCACATTATTCTTTGCCGGCGCAAAAAGCATTCGCGGCATACCCCCAAATTGACTATTCGTCCAAAGCAAATAATCACTCGCATCCTCTCGGTACTCCCTTACTTCAGACGACTTCGCCTTCGATGCAATCAAGTCGTCCTGATTCAGCTTTTTCCCTTCCATCTGTGGCCAGAAATAGACCATATTCACCAGTACCATGACCGCGATCGCAGCGATATGCCAATAAAAATATTTGCTTTGCCCGATTTGTTTCAATTTCTGTATCATACCCCTTCATATTTTAAAACCCTAATATAAGACCTTTCCCGTACAATACCACACACGCGCTTTCACTCCTTAATTGGAATTCGTTCTCTTTTTTATGATTTGGGCGTTACCCCATGCTATGGTTGCGGCCCATAGCATGGGGTCAGGCTGTGCAGGGGTTCCGTCTCGTCACGCTTTACAAGACGTGACGAGACCCACGGCATACTGCCGTGGCCCTTCCCATCCTTAACGCAAAG
>JAWLFI010000036.1:0-17054 GCA_041685645.1 Saprospiraceae bacterium
TCGAAGCGCGCTTTGCGTTAGGGATAGGAAGGGCGCGACTGAAGGGAGCGGTCCCGAGGATCGCCGCAGGCGATCTCGAGGACGGAACCCCTGCATAGCCCGACCGCCCGAGCCGACAGGCGAGGGCGGGAACGCCCAAATCATATAAAGATAAATTATTATCTTTAACATAAATTTAGCACTGCATAGAACCTGTTGATTCTGTGAGTTTTAGGAGGAAAAAAGGGGGAGAGGAAGGATGGATTTGAGATCTGTGGGGGAGTGGCATACGAAAGACTTAGTGAAAATCAGTTAAAACAGTAAAAAATATGGAGAATATAAAGATACTTTGGGCGGATGACGAAATTGATATGTTGCGACCGCAACTCGTCTTCCTGGAAAAGAAGGGCTATACGGTGGAGACGGTAACGAATGGGCACGACGCTTTGGAAGAGGTGGAAGGTGGCGACTACGATGTGGTATTTTTAGATGAGAGCATGCCGGGAATGACGGGGCTGGAGACCCTGGAGGCCCTGAAAAAAGTGCAGCCGCACTTGCCGGTGGTGATGATAACCAAGAATGAGGCGGAGGATATTATGGAGGATGCGATAGGAGCCCAGATCAGCGATTATTTAATCAAGCCGGTGAATCCAAACCAAATCTTGCTTTCGCTAAAGAAAATTATAGATCAAAAGCAGCTGGTACGGGATAAGACGAGCACGGACTATCAGCAGGAGTTTCGCAATATTTTGATGGAAATCAATAGTGGATTGGATTACGATGGATGGGTGAAGATTTATAGAAAAATAATCGACTGGGAGCTGAAAATCGATGCATCCAAGAGTACGGAAATGCGCGAGATTCTCGATATGCAAAAGCGGGAGGCGAACACAGAATTTTCTAAATTTATACTAGCGGAATACAAGGGCTGGATACAAAGTAAAGGAGAAGTGGGCCCGGTGCTCTCTAATGATCTAATGCGGAAAAAAGTGTTTCCTCAGATGGACGATGATAGGCCGACACTCCTACTCGTTTTGGATAATTGTCGCTATGATCAGTGGAAGACCATAGAGCCTGTTTTCTCTGAATTATTTTCCGTAGAAAGCGAGGATTATTTTTACAGCATTTTGCCAACCAGTACTCAGTATTCTCGGAATGCAATTTTTTCCGGTCTAATGCCATTGGAAATTCAGAAACGGTTTCCGGATAACTGGCTGAATGATAATGAGAAAGGCGGAAAAAATAATAGTGAGGATGTGTTTTTGGCCGATTTGATCGAGCGGACTTTTCGCAAACCAATCAAGCACGATTATGCGAAAGTGACTACTAATGAGAAGGCGAAACACGTTCAAGATAATATTTTGAATTATCTCAACAATGACCTAACGGTTATCGTGTATAATTTCATTGACTTTTTATCTCATGCCCGAACTGAGATGGAGGTATTGAAGGAGTTAGCCGGTGACGAATCAGCCTATCGGTCGCTAACAAAATCGTGGTTTGAGCATTCCCCGCTTTATGAGGCTTTGGAGCGAGCAGCTGAGCGAGATATGCAGCTCATCGTTACGACAGATCACGGAACGATTCGGGTGGGGACGCCATCGCGAGTGGTGGGTGATCGTGAGACGACGCCCAATTTGCGCTACAAGGTCGGCAAGAACATGAAGTATGAGAAAAAAGATGTGTTGGAAGTGAGAAATCCCGAAAAGCTCTTATTGCCCAGTCCCAATATCAGTTCTACATTTATTTTTGCAACAGAGGACAAGTACTTTTTGTATCCCAACAACTACAACTATTACAATACCTATTATCGCGACACATTTCAACATGGTGGCATCTCACTGGAGGAGATGATTTGTCCGATTATAAAAATGCGGTCTAAGGGCGGTCGATAAGTTTATTCTGAAGGTGGATGAAGAAGTGACTCAGATCGCAAGTGGAATTCAGCCATGAGCGACCTGGAGGGTATAAAGATGATGGATTTGCCGAATTGCACCGGTTTTTTAAATGTGATGGTTCCCGTGTGAACGAAGAGGAACTTTTTTTCGCGCAGCAACTTTACGTTATGCCATGGGATGCGAAGGGTAGTGAAATAGTTGGAAACATAGAGGAATTTTTCATCAAACTCTACGCGTTTTAGGGGGATGAGGGTGAAATATATGACGACGCTACCACTGATGTAAAAGATGAGCACTGCCAATTTAATGCTTTCATCGGCAAATATTTGCAGTTGATTGGCAGGTGCCACAAAAAAGGTGAGAACAATTGCACCGTAAAAAACAAACCAAAAGGTGGGAATAAAGACTTTGAGGGTCAGGGTCCAGTTCGATGAAATGCGTTGGATTTTCTGCATAGGTATTACTCTTTAGGCATTTGCTTTCTGGCGATGACAATACTGATTTCATAGAGTATAAAAAGTGGAATCGCGATCAGAAATTGTGTAATGACATCCGGTGGGGTAATGATGGATGCTGCTATAAATATAATAACGATGGCATGTTTGCGGTACGCTTTCATGAATTCGGGAGTAATCAAGCCAATTTTGGCCAAAAAATACACGAGAATAGGGAGTTCGAATACTATTCCTGTGGGGATGGTAAACATCGTCATGTAATTGACAAATGACGACAAGGTCGTGGTATTCAGTACATCCGGGCTGACGGAATAAGAGGAGAGGAAAGATACGGCAAAAGGAGAGATAATCAGATAGCCAAAGAGTACACCCATAATAAAGAGCAGGGAACAGATGAATACGATGCCTCCGGCGGCTTGTCTTTCATTTTTATACAATCCGGGTTTGACAAAGCGCCAAAACTCCCAAAATACGTAGGGAAAAGAAAAAATCAATCCGATCCAAAACGAGGACTTAAGATGCGTGATAAACTGTTCTCCAATGTCTCGTGTTATAATGTCTAACGTGGTTCCGGGCGTGAGGCAGAGAAACTCTCCAAAGCTACATAGGAATCGATAAGTCAGGAATGAGTCTTTTGTAGGTCCCAGGATGATTCGGTCAAATACAATGTCCTTGGCAAAAAACACGCCGATTCCCACCAGGACGATAGCCCCAAGAGACCGGATGATATGCCAACGGAGTTGTTCGAGATGGTCGAGGAAAGACATTTCCTCTTCTCCATCCGGGGGTAACTTATCTACATCTATTTGATCTAAAGGCATGGCGTTATATTATAGCACTGCAAAGGTAAGAAGCCACGCGATTAATTGTTTACATTTGTCTAAAATATAAGTAACGGAATGGTTGTTTTTCTTTATTTATTGCTTTTAGGTGGAGCCTTATCCGCTTTGATCATAGGGTCCGATTGGTTTGTTGAGTCGTCGGAGAAAGTGGGGATCAAACTGGGGATTAGTTCTTATGTGGTAGGCGTCACGATTGTAGCTTTGGGTACTTCACTACCCGAGTTGGCATCGTCCATTACAGCCATTTTAAAGGAAGAGTCATCTATCGTAACGGGAAATGTAATCGGTTCAAACATAACCAATATTTTACTTGTTTTAGGTGTTGTTGCAGTGTTTCAGCGCACCATCACCTTTGATACCAAGGTGGTCAATGTAGATTTACCTATTCTAAGTATGTCGGCCTTTTTGGCAGTTTTTGTATTGATGGATGAAAATTATTCACCCATTGAGGGGGCCTTATTGATCATTGCTTTTGGACTCTTCCTGACCAATACTTTTCGCTCTCAAATTGTAATGCCGGAGATAAATACAAAGTTGCGTAAAGAGCCGCTCAGGCTTAAGACCCTATTATTTTTTATTTTGGGTGCGGTATTCGTTTATTTTGGGTCAGAGTATACGATCGTTAGCATCTCTCAACTCTCTTTACTATTGTCAGTCAATTCAGACTTTATCGCGTTGACCATATTGGCGCTGGGTACTTCATTGCCCGAGTTAGTTGTGAGTTTACAAGCTGCCAAAAGAGGCAATACGGGAATTGCGGTGGGAAATGTGATTGGTTCTAATATTTTCAACACCTTCGGCGTTTTAGGAATAAGTCGTTTATTTGGAGTCATTGAAATACCTGCGAATATCAGTGAATTTGGGATTTATTACGCTCTGGCCGTCACTTTGATTTTAGTCATTATGACCCGCTCGAAGCGAATTACCAGATTTGAGGGAGGAATGCTACTTCTTTTATATTTGTATTACATCGTAGAATTATCTCAAAATTTATTTTAGACCAAAACAAAGTAGAATGTTTGGAAACATGGAATTTTTGAAGGAGCAACAAGAGAAATTGGAGAAGAAATTAAAGGAAGAGCGCATTTCCGCAGATGCGGGAGGTGGACAGGTAGTGGTAATTGCCAATGGAAAAGGAGAGTTGCAGGACATTACCATCGCACCCTCGCTTTTGGAAAAAGGGGATAGCGAAGAGGTAGAAGACTTGGTATTGTTAGCGGTAAACGACGTGTTTAAGAGAGCCATGGATTTACAGGCTTCAGAATCACAGGATTTACTTTCAGGCTTGTTGCCTGGAATGTAATTGAAAGATCAAAGAAATATATATGAACATCAAAGTATTATTGCTCTTATTTGTAACGGGGTATTTGAGTGCACAGCCAGAGGCCGAGCCCATTGTGCATTATAGTTTTGAAGGGGGAAGCGTAGAGGATGTTGGGATAGCTGGTCGAGATGGCATTGTGTCCGGCTCGCCGGAAGTGCGATGTGGAATTATCGGAGATGCGCTGGCTCTGGATGGGGAGGATGACTTTATCCGTTTTCCGGATAACTTTTCTACAATTTTTGCTCAAAACTTTACTTTTAGCTTCTATTTTAAACCTGAAGGTGGCTCTGGCGAGCAGCAATTGTTTTCGTATACGGATGCATGCAATGATGCCCTGCAATTTGAGATCACTTATTCTCCGGGCACAAATAACCTGAGGGTAGAATACGGGGAGAACAATTCCGATCGCATCGTATTGGAGGCGGAATTAGATCCCAATCGCTGTTGGTATCATATCGTATTGATAAGGGATGGCCGCCGCCAGTCCCTGCGCGTTGACAATAAGATTATAGATGAAGCGGCCAATCTCATCCGTATTGATTTTAATAATCCCGGGACTTTCTCTATAGCAGACGGACCTTGTGTGGGCAGTTTATTCAATCGATTTCGAGGTGTGATTGACGAGGTACAGATATTCAATGAAGTGTTGGGGACGCTGGATTTAGATGCTCTATACCTTGCTCCAGAGTCTATTTTGACTCCGGACACTTTGTTGTATTTAGGCGGGGATGTGAATCTTCGCGTGGCTCCCGGCTGTTCTGATTCTTTTGAGTGGTTTCCGACTGAGGGCCTCAGCAATCCAGATATCGCGGAACCTGTGGCACGTCCAGATACCACCACCACCTATACTTTGCGTTTTACGGATGCAGGATGCTCTACAACGGACCAAGTCCAAGTTTTAGTCGTAGATCCCGATGATGTTGGCTGTGAGAAACTGGCTATGGCCAATGGATTCACCCCAAATAATGATGGTATCAATGATGAGTTTGGATTGGCGAATCCCTTCGTGATAGATGAGCTGATTTCTTTGCGTATTTTTGATCAGAGCGGAGGCTTGATGTTTGAAACCAGCGAAGCACAGGGAACCTGGGATGGGAGTTATAAGGGCCAGCCCGTTAATTCGGGAACTTATTTGTTTCAGATCACTTATCTCTGTTCCGGAGAGGAGAAAGTACAGCAGGGGACAGTGGTTGTATTGCGATGAATTCGCAGTATTCTATCACTTCCACTCCAAGCTTGGTTCCTTTTCGGATTTATAATATTTCTTCAGTTTGTCAATTGCCCGATGTGGAAGTAATAGCTACATCTCCGCGATAAGTAATGATTCTACCATCTAAGAACAGAATTTCTGCCTTGTAAGCATAGACTCCAAGTCCCACCTGACGGCCTTTTGCAGAACCATCCCATCCCGGAGATCCCTCTCCTGAAGGTTCTAGATTGCGTCCCTCCCAAAGTAAGTTACCCCAGCGGTCAAAAATTTGAAAACTATTGATCTGACTCACTCCCGGACCGGAATAAACTCTGAAGACATCATTGATCCCGTTTCCATCGGGAGAAAAGGCATTGGGAATATAAATATCTCGAAGGGTATTGGTCGTTACCAGGGTACTTGCTTGAGCGGTACATCCATTTTCGTCCGTCACTACGAGCACATAGGTGGTGTTTCCACCCGGAGTTACTTCTGGATTTGGACAGTCGGCACATGATAGGCCTTCCGATGGACTCCACATATAAGATACTATGGGGAATGGTCCTGTGATCGATGGCAATAGTTGTAATGACTCTCCAAGTCTAATCTCCTGATTTGGGTCCAGTACGATGTCGATGGGTTCTCTTTCGGGAACCACGATAAAGGTATCGACTGAGCACCCGTTGGCATCAATGATAGTAAGGTTTTGTTCTCCCTCCCTTACTTCTATAGTATCTCCCAGATTGACAAATCCAGATCCACCAAGGCGGTATTGAAAGGGGCCGCCTCCCCCGCCGAATATGGTGTCAATTTGATAGGGTACTGTTCCTTCGTGACAATTTGGAGTGTCGGGTTCAGTGAGAACAAACTCAATGGGCGGGTTGGTGACCAGAGTAGCAGAGGCAGTATCTTGACAACCATTGTCATCACTGACAGTAATACTGTAATCACCAACGTCTAGTCCAGCCGCAGTTTCCGATTGGCTGTTTGTGTTTTGCCAGATATAGGTTAAAGGGGGACCATTTCCACCGGTGGTCGTAACCGTAAGCATTCCATCGATCTCACCCGGGCAACTAGGGTTCATGACATCTGTAGAGTCGAAAAATGCAATAAGAGAGTCCGGCTGATTGAGATTGATTGTATCCATGAGAGAGCAGTTTTCACTGTCTGTTATTTCTACGATATAATTGCCAGCAGAAAGATTATCATAACGCGTAGTTGAAGGACCTCCGGTCCATTGGAAAATAAACCCACCATTACCACCAAAAGCTTCAATTTCAAGGGCTCCGTCACTTGTTCCAAAACAAGTGGGCGGGATGCTATCTACAATATTGTAGGCGATTGGATCCGGTGCGGGAATTTGCAGGTCGAAGGTGTCCGAGCAAATGTCGGAGCTGAGTACGACATATGCATCATTGGGACACAAATCATTTGCAGTGCTGTTGCTGCCCATACTACTGGTGAAGCCGGAACTCCAGGTGAATTCGTATTGGTCGAATGGTGGTGGTCCACCAGAAGCTGTAGCTGTGGCTGAACCATCGCAGACGTTAAAACAAGAGCTTGGCGTAATATTATCGAAACTCACATCCAGTGGTTCGGGATCCTCTAAATCAAAGTCCAGTTCAATTTCTCCACAGTTGTTAATATCATTGACCGTGACGGCATAGCTGCCCGCAGTCAAATTCATCCTTTGTCCCGGTCCATCGATAGTGTCAATTTCTCCATTGTCCCAGGCGTAGACATAAGGTGATGCACCTCCTGATAACTGAACAGTAATACTGCCGTCGTCAAAGCCATTGCAAGAGGGGTTTTCCGTTATAATAGAATCCACCTCTAAAGTGTCCCTTTCCGGAAAGGTTTCTAAAATCATGGGATTATAAATACATCCCGCTTCATCCTCTATTTCGAGTATGGAGTAAAACTGACCACTACAAAATCCTTCGAGGGTGAGTGTTGTAGAACTTGTAACAGTGTCGAGTACAAAGCCCGTTCTTCGAATTAAATACCTGACAATTTCAAAGTTGGGGTTGGGCTCGACATTAATTGTTAGCGTGCCATCACAGGTTTCAGGGCAGGAGGGTTGTGTCTCTACAACACTAACCACCTGTGGGGGCATCGCCGGATTTATGGTAACAGTAACTGTTTGTTCGCATCCGTTTGCGTCAGTGACAACCACGGTATAATCTCCCGGAGATAAATTACTTTGCGACGAAGAGTTAGGTAATCCTCCGGGCCATAAGTAGTTATAGCCAGGAGTGCCACCGGACGGAGTTAAGGTTGCTGTTCCGTCATCTCCCGTCGAGCAGGTTTCATCTGTTGTCATGATATCAATCGTAATAGAGTCCGGTTGGGTGACTTCAATTATGGTATCGAATACACATGAGTTGGGCATGGTTTGATCCCCAATGATAATCTCATAGAGGCCTGCGGGAATATTATTAGCTTCGGCTGTGGTAGGACCGAAAGGAGCAGCTAGATTTTGGCCGTCCGAATCAACGATTTGAATATCGTAGGGTAGATTGGCCGGGCCGCCGGTTGTTTGCCCACTGACTCTCAAACTTCCATCGTCTCCACCAAAACAGGAAGGAGGAGTAATATTGATGTTATCAATAGAGATGACCCGGTCTGCTGTTACAAAGAAGGAGTCTAACTTCACGCATCCATTGTTATCCACCACCTCAACTGAAAACCAACCTTCCGGTATTCCGGAAATATTGGCGGTGGTATTTGTTGTCAACCCTCCACCTCCTACCGTCCAGGAGTAAGTGTATTCACCATCATTATTGGGTGTGCCTCCAGAAGCGGAAACTACCGCTTCCCCATCGGAGTAGCCACTGCACCCCGGATTGGTAATTGAGGCATCAATATTGATTTCAGACTTTGATAGTGTGTAATTTCGTTCTTCTTCACAGCCGAAATTATCTGTGACGGATACTCGATAAGTTCCAATGCTTAAATCCTCAATGGTATCCAAATTGAATTCATTTGTCGACCATTCTATTTGATAGGGTTCAGCATCGGGATTTTCAGTAAGGTCAATACCTAGCGCACCATCGTTGCTATTGAAGCAGGAGGGGACGTCTATGTAGGAGAAAATATAGCTAGGTCTCGGCAGACCATTCGGCCCACCATCGTATACTTCGTGCATTGTGGAGTAAGTATTTCCATCTGCGTCCTGAATATCTACAGTATAGGTGCCGGGCGGCAAGTTTTCAAATTCAATAGAGTTTCCCGCTCCTCCTATGATTCCACTACGGTTTTCCGGACCGGAGATGTCAACATTGTAGGGAGGTGTACCTGAAAAGCCAAATACGGTGAGAGTCCCATCCGTTCTGCCGGGCAAACTGCCACAACTTGCCGTTGTCGCCGTCAAATCACTGGCTCCAATAGTGACTAATCCCGGGTTTACATCAACTTCTAATTCCGGGGAAGCACCTGCACTGGTCACTTCCAAATCTGTCGGGCCATTGCTAATCAAGTCTACAATGCTTTGATCGCCTACTTGAGCTCCCGGAGCAGTAGTGAAACACAATTCAACGAGAACTTCTCCATCGTTGAGTGTCTGTCCTGCCTGTATGTCATCTGCATCCCAGAGCAAGCGAATGAGTCCGTTTTCAGATTGCACTGCACCAATCAGCGGGTCGTTTCCTGAGAAAGCCCAGTTTTGAAAATCCTCATAGCGAATAACGTTCGGGTCAAAACTAATGACGAAGGATATTGAGGTAATGGAATCAAAATTGGAAACGGTTATAGGAATGCAAAAAGAGTCTCCCAATTCGACATCGATGTCTCCCACGTTGAAAGTGACGGCATTCAGACTGAATGTCATTTCAAAAGAAACGGGACATCCCTTTCCGTCGCTCACCGTAATGAGATAGGTTCCAGACTCTGGAACGTTTACCGGGATTTCATCGCCCTCTCCGTAATCTCCTGAAGGAACAGTTCCGGTAATGGTGTTGTCATCCACATTAACGACTTCAAAAGTAGAGTAGGAGGTCGTGTTATCAAATTCCGGCAGGCCGCCTGCCAATTCAAAAGTACCATCTAATCCCTGGGTATTTGATGTAACCAGACTCAATGGGTTGAGATACACCACCTGAAAAGATTCCAAGACACTGACATTGACACAGCTGCCCATATTCTCATAGACCGGTCTGTTATCGTAATGGTCAAAAGTGATGGGGGCAAACACGAAATAGCCGGGATCTCCACCATAGAAGAAATCATTTTGAGAGCCGTCGTTATAAAGGTTGAGACTGGCATTTGTCGGGCCCATAGCCCTTGCTACCCAAATATTATTGGGAGGGTTAGGTGGGTCTGTGATAAGGCAGGGATCAGCCGTAACGGAAGCGAGTTCATCTCCGAAAACAGTTGGAGTACAGTTATAAAAAGCATATCCCACCTCTCCTTCAGTCGCAGGGTCAGGGTCGCCATCCAGGATAAAATCATTATTGTGAACAACCAGAGCGCTGTCTTCTGCACATAGAAAAACGGTATCGGTAGAAATGCTATTGCTCTGCGTTGTGGGGTAAGAATCTATTCTGTCAATAGTGCCGGCATTCTGTGGTGCATTGCAGGATTCGGGTCCTGAGTTTAAAGATAAGACCCGAACACCTTCGGCTTTTTGGGCATGGATAGACGAAACGCTAATAAGTAAAGCCAATATTAGCAGTAGATTATATTTCATAAAAAATATTTATACCATGTTGATGATGAGTGCAAATGTACTGAATATGCGAGGAATGGACAACAATATTATAGAAACGAAACGCTTCTTTGTAGATGTCTATTGTTGAATGGTGACGGGTACAATTGCAAATTCACCGGTTTGATATAAGACATGAATATAATATAATCCGCTGCCTGAGAGGTGAGACTCTATAATATCAGTGCCTACAGGCCAAGATTGAGAATGAATAGTGCGTCCCTGGTTATTGTAAATCAATAACTTTTTCGGTGGATTCGCCCGTTCGGTGTCCTTTGATGATATCATTATCCTACCCGAGCTGGGATTGGGCCACACTTTTACACTAAATCGAGAGTTTAGGGTGGCTATACCTGTAGTTTTTTCTATTCTGACGGTATCACTCGCCCTGCAGTTTTGGCTGTCGATGATAAGGACCTGGTACAACCCGGCCCCAAGATTATTCGCTGTGGAATCCGTTTGGATTGGGGTCGTATTCCAAATATATTCATAAGGTGGGGTTCCGCCTTGTACAAAAACAGTGGCCGACCCATCATTTGCATCTTCGGATGCAGCTGTGGTCTCAAAGGCGAATGCAAAAGAATCGGGTTGCTGAATCAATACCTCTAGGGTGTCCGTGCAATTTCTTTCATTGATCAAAACGGCCTGATATAATCCAGCGGTAACATTTTCGATCAAAGTCCCCTCAAGACCATTACTCCAAATGACCTGAATAGTATCAGCACTGTTGAGCAATATTTCGGCTCCGGCTGTTGAGTCTCCCGGGCAAATTGCCGGAGTCGTGAGAATGGTGTCGAATTGGGGTTCCGGAGGGGGGAGTAGATTAAATTCAAACTCTTTGGTGCATGACGCACTATCGGAAATTATTGCTTCAAAGGCACCATTACCAATAGAGTCTATCCTCTGGCCGGTCTGATTATTAGACCATGTAATATCATAGGGGCCTCCATTTCCACCCATGGGATCTATTGCTATGACTCCTGTGTTTCGATTGCAGTCCGAGTTTTGAAGACTCAATGTGTCGATAAATATATCATCGGGTTGAGAAATGGAGAAAGTTGTGTCTGCAACACATCCATTAGAGGATATAATTGATAGTGTGAAAGATCCAGAGTCTAGGTCAGAGATGCTGGAAGATAGAGATTCCAGATTCAGAGTATCGGTTACAGCGGGTGGCAGAGTATATGAGAGTGAGGGTTGATTAGTTATAGTTGTGGTATCAATAGAAAAAAAAGCGGAGCCATCGGCTAAACCAAAACAACTCACATTTCGAAGATTGAGTTCCGAAAAAGTGATATCTAATCCTTCCCCAATATCGATTTGAGTACTAGCTGAGCAGAAATTATCATCAGTCACAGTGACCCCATAGTTGCCTGGCATCAGTCCATTTCTTTCTTGAGCCATGCTGCCGTCTTCCCACTCAAAACTAAAAGGAGCATTTCCTCCAGTGACAGCTACTGAGGCCGAACCATCTCCCAGTCCCACGCATGTTTCATTACTGGCATTGGCTTCAATTGTCAAACTATCCGGTTGTTGCAGGATGAATTGCCGTGTATCATTACAACTTTGTGGCAGTCCCGTATGCGATACGCTTAGTAAAAAGCTATCAGAAGGGAGTCCAACGGCCAGGAAAAGAGAATCTGATACCGAGGGATTGGGTCCCGACCAGTCGAATACAAAATCTCCGGGCTCAATCACATCAAGCCTGGCGGTTGCAGAAACCAGTCCGTCAGTCGTACCAAAACATCTGGGATCAATTGTTATAATATTCTCTATGTTGATGGCATTTTCAAAAGGGATGAATACCTCTTGGGTATAGATACAACCTGCAGTATCCTGAATATAATATGTAAAGTTGCCCGCCTGGATACCTAAGACGTTGAAACGAACCTGTTGAATCCAGTCATTCCCGGTAAGAGAAAATAACAGGGTGCTATCTTCAAAACGTGGGAGATTGACGACATCTACCGCAACACCGCCATCTTCCGAGTCCTCGCAAGTAGCATTAGTGATAGTCTCTATCACGACAGCCGTCGGACTGCCCACTTCTATATCGAAAGGGTATTGGCAAAATTCCTGATCGTAAATGGTCAATTGAAAGGTATCGGGAAGAAGGTTGGAATAAGTTCTAAAGTGAAGTGAACTATCCGGCCATTCAAGTACATAGGGGGGGGCGCCTCCCTCAATAAGCGGGATTTCGATTTGTCCATCAGGAATTTGTGGGCAGGAAGCATCCGTAGTAATGATGGTGGGATCTACAGTAGATTTATTTTCAAGTGGTATAGTATCATTAAAGAGAAGAATGGAGTCTCTGGATATCAAGCTAAGGTAGTTTCCATCAGAAAGATCCTCTACGATTAAGTTTGTGTCTGGAAAGAGTGTGTTTGAATAGACAGTATCTTGTCCGGATAAGTTGATTAAGGTGTAGATAAAGGAACTGGTGTCGCCAAAAAAATAGACTTTCAACTCACTAAGCGAAGTAGAGTCCCGATCCGGGCAAATCGAGTATTTTCTGTTGATCTGTGTGGGTGGGGTAACAGCTAAAGTAATGGAAGATGGAAGGAATGAAATAAAATCAGCTCCATCGAAGGCTTGCAATTCGAGGGGGAAACCTTGAACGCCAAATAAGCTTGTACTTCCCGGAACTCCTGTGGCATGAAATCTGATTCGGCAGAGGGTATCACCATCAGCCATTCCGAGTGCATCGCCAATTTCACTGAGTCCTATAAAAAATATTCTTCCCTCATCAGTCTCGCTAAATCCAATACTTTCCTCTTTAATGCCGGATGTTGTATCCAGGTCATAGAGTTCTACAAATGAGAAAACATGGGGATTGAAGTGCAGATTAAATTGAATGGTTTGGAGATCCTGGAAGTTGTTTGCAATAAGAGGCACCGATAAGGTGTCGCCGTATGCCACTTCCAGATTTTCTCCGTGGGAGAATGAGACCTCATTCTGGGCACTCACCTGAGTCCCCAGTAAGCTGAGTAAACCAAGACAACCTATGATTCCCAGCCACTTAATAAGGTGAAGGGCGAAGTTAACTTTCGATTTTAGTACTGAGCTTTCGCGATAGTTATATAGTGATTTTTCCATTGTGAGATCATTATTGTCGGCGACCTTTAATATAAACACTGTCAATATGATCACTTCCGTAAGCGTAAGCCATAAAGTCAATACCGCTGATATCTTTTGTTACGATGAAGTTAGCATATTTTTCCGGCTTGAGCGTGCCAAATTCATGCTCTAAATGCAAAGCATAGGCGCTGTTTATTGTGGCTGCCTGAATTGCTTCAGCGGGAAGCATATTCATTTTGATACAGGCTAAAGAAATAATAAAGGGCATCCTTCCCGAAGGAGTAGAACCGGGATTGTAATCACTGGCTAAAGCAATCGGTAATCCGGAATCTATCATTTTACGGGCGGGGGCATATTCCAGACCTAAAAAGAAGGCCGTTCCCGGCAGTAGGGTTGGCATAGTTTCTGAATTTTTCAAAACAGAGATCTCCTCATCTCCCGTACATTCTAAATGATCTACAGATCGGGCTTTGTTTTTTACTCCAACTTGTATTCCGCCGGAATAATCTAGTTCATTCGCATGAATTTTTGCGGGCAGGCCATTTTTGGCCGCCACTTTTAGGATGAGGTCAGTTTCCTCTGGAGTGAAAAATCCACGATCGCAAAAAACATCGCAATAGTCAGCTAAGCCTTCGGCTGCAACATGTGGGATCATCTTTTTTGTGAGTAGATCAATATAGCCCGATCGATCAGACTGGTATTCCTTTGGAATCGCATGAGCGCCTAAAAATGTTGATTTAATGGGAATGTCATACTGGCTTTTTAACCTCTGAATGACTCGCAACATCTTGTATTCCGCTTCTTCCGTCAGACCGTATCCACTTTTAATCTCAATAGCTCCCGTTCCAAAAGCGATCACTTCCTCAAGGCGTTGGCTTGCACTGTCGAAAAGTTCTTCTTCATCAGTATTTTGAAGGCGTTCTGCAGAATTGAGGATTCCCCCTCCTTTTTTAGCTATTTCTTCATAAGATAAGCCTTGAATGCGATCGACGAACTCTCCCTCCCGGGATCCGGCCCAGACAATATGGGTGTGAGAGTCCACCCAGGCGGGCAAAACGAGTTTGTTTTTCAAGGAAATACATTCATCTATGTCTTGAGGCACTTGAGCCATAGGGCCCCAGGATTCAATTTTCTCACCGCGAGTAACCAAATATGCGTTTTCGATGTTGGCCAAACGTGACATTTCTTTCCCGGCTACCTTTGATACCTTCTCGTCAGCAGCTTCTATGCCGTATAGCTTTTTTATATCTGTAAAACAACATTTTTTCATAATTATAGGTTTGAGGTGGGAAAACTATTTACTGCATGACTATCGTACCCATAGGCTTTTAATTGATCCCGAGTACTCCTGATCTCGGATTCGTTTGCAAAGGGACCAATCAAAACAATTGAGATATCGTCTTTTTCATGCACGAGGACCGGTCGGTCTAGAATCCGGCTCATTCGGTGCCGGAAATTTTCAGCTTCAGCCTTATCTGAGAATGCTCCAGTTTGAAGAAATAATTTTTCAGATTCTTTCGAATCTTGAGATGACTCGATATTCGTCTTTTTTGATTCAGTTGTAAATACCGATAACTCAGGACGTATTAGAGCATTCTGTAGTTGGGTGGGTGAAAGTGCTCTATCATATCGCTGAAGAATTTTTCCCTTGGATGAAAAGATAATTAGGGTAGGGACATGCTCCACGTTGTAATATTTCTTTAAGGTATGTCCGTCAAAATCATTGACATCTACTTTGACTCCTACATAGGATTGACTAATAATGCTCTGCACAGATGGGGTGGAAAAACTCTGGAATCCTTTTTCACAGGGGGAGCATTGATCCTGGTTAAAAAAAATGAAATACGGTCGGTTGAGTTCGATGGCTGACTTTCTTGCACTAATGTAATTGTCCGCCCACATCTGCAGAGAATCATCTGTAGAAGGGGCGACAGCCATAAATGCGAGTCCCATAAAAAAGGTGAATATGATATGCATAAATCTAACAACAGTTTTACTTATAATATAGAACTTCAACAATCGTACCAAAGGCAATTAGGAAGAAATTTGAGAGGGAGCTTGATTTTTTTTTTTAACTTAACGCCCTAAAATAGTTAAAAACTATGAAACAAATACGTGCAGCAATTACTGGAGTGGAAGGCTGGGTGCCGGACAATGTTTTGTCCAACAAGGATTTAGAGAAAATGGTGGATACCAATGATGAATGGATAAAATCCCGGACAGGAATTGAAGAGCGACGGATTTTGAAGAAGAAAGGTGCAGCAACCTCTTATATGTGTGTAAAAGCAATGGAGGGCTTGATGGCCAAAACGGGTTTACAGCCGGATGAGATAGACTTATTGATCGTAGGCACTGTTACTGAGGATTACCATTTTCCCGACACAGCGAATTTGGTCTTATATGAGATTGGAGCGACGAATGCTTTCGGCTACGATATTCATGCGGCTTGTTCCGGATTTCTCTTTTCACTAGCTACAGCGGCCCAGTTTATTAGCTCTGGCTTGTATAAAAAGGTCGTTGTTATTGGTGCTGACATGATGAGTTCCATAGTAGATTATACAGATCGAAAGACCTGTATTCTTTTTGGTGATGGAGCGGGAGCTGTATTGTTAGAACCCGATACAGAGGGCTATGG
The DNA here is from genome assembly GCA_041685645.1 of Saprospiraceae bacterium. GTDB lineage: Bacteria > Bacteroidota > Bacteroidia > Chitinophagales > Saprospiraceae > JAWLFI01. The sequence continues at coordinate 16,106 of JAWLFI010000036.1, forward strand.
CATTCAGGATATGGAGTTGAAAGGAGATGGTTCAGGAGCAAAATATTTACACATGAAGGCTGGTGGGTCAAAGCGGAGACCCAGTTTTGAAACGGTCAAGAATAAAGAACACGTAGTGTACCAGGAGGGTCGCCCGGTGTTTAAGGCGGCGATTCATGGTATGAGTTCAGTGATTAAAGATATAATGAGACGTCAGGAAATGACGAATGAAGATGTTCAATGGGTGGTTCCTCATCAAGCCAATTTGAGGATTATTCAATCAGTAGCTAAGGCTTTGGACTTTCCCATTGAGAAGGTTATGATAAATATTCAAAAATACGGTAACACGACCTCTGCTACAATTCCTCTGTGTTTATGGGAGTGGGAAGAAAAGCTAAAACGAGGGGACAATGTCATGCTTACATCTTTTGGCGGAGGGTTTACCTGGGGAGCCATTTTGATCCGATGGGGTTATGATGGATAAAAAGAGTATGGTTTTGGTGAAGTATGAAATTGCAATATTTCAGGATTGACTTTTAGAATAGAGGCAGGGAAATCAATTATAGAATTTATGGGAGTTTCTGTATCTTCGTTGCGGAATTAAAACAGCATGAATGGCAAATACATCAGATATACGGAATGGTTTGTGCATGGAATACAATAACGATATTTATATGGTATCGGAATTTCAGCATGTAAAACCCGGTAAGGGCAATGCCTTTGTAAGAACCAAGTTAAAGAGTTTAACTACCGGGAAAATAATTGAGAACACATTTCCCGCAGGGCACAAAATCGATGAGGTTAGAGTGGAGCGCCGCCCTCATCAGTTTCTATACAGTGATGATATGGGGTATCACTTCATGAACACTGAAACCTTCGAGCAAGTAGCGATTCAGGATGACCTGATCGATAATGCTCAATATTTAAAGGAGGGTGCGATGGTGGATATTCTTTTTCACGCAGAAAAGGA
>JAWLFI010000210.1:0-4136 GCA_041685645.1 Saprospiraceae bacterium
AATATTCGATGGTACTGTGGTGGGAACAGCGGAAGTACCCGGCTATCATAATATGGTTATCCTTCGCCATGGAAAATTCTTTACCGTTTATTCCCGGCTTGACCAGGTGACGGTCAGCCAGGGGCAGTCAGTAAATAGGAATGAAGCGATAGGCCGACTAGCGGTGGATGAAGACGATGGGCAATCTCGCCTGCATTTTGAGATTTGGGAGGACAAGAAAAAACTAAATCCCCTGTACTGGATCGCACAATCCCAATAGATTTGTTATATTTCCTTTTTAATAACTGTTTACTGCCCGCTGCATGGTGCAGTATTATTCTTAAGAAATTGTATTGTGTATGATGAATGACTGGAATATTGGAGAGTCGGATCGGAAGGGATTAGCTAAGACCGGAGAGAAAGCGGTATTGGTTGGGGTAATCACGCCGGGCAGCTCCGAAGAAGAAGTAGAGGAGTTTCTGGATGAGTTGGAGTTTCTGGCTCTGACGGCAGGAGCCATTACTCAAAACCGTTTTGTACAAAAACTCAGTCATCCCGATACCAAGAATTTTGTAGGGAGTGGAAAATTGGCCGAAATTGCCGAATACGTTGAGAAAAATGATATTGATCTCGTCATATTTGACGAAGATCTCTCTCCCTCCCAGATGAATAACGTAGAGAAAAAAGTCAAAGTAAAGGTCGTAGACCGCTCTTCTTTGATTCTCGATATTTTTGCCCGACGGGCAAAAACGGCTCAGGCACGCACTCAGGTGGAACTGGCGCAGATGCAATATTTATTGCCTAGATTGCGGGGGTTGTGGACACACCTCGAACGACAAAAAGGGGGTATCGGTATGCGCGGACCCGGGGAAAAAGAGATTGAGACGGATCGACGGATCGTCCGCGATAAAATCAAAAAACTTCAGGATAAACTGGAAAAAATTGATCAACAGAATAAAACGAGACGCAAGAATAGAGGGGAGCTAATCAGAGTTGCTTTAGTGGGATATACCAATGTCGGCAAATCCACTCTGATGAACCGATTGAGTAAATCAGATGTATTTGCGGAGAACAAGTTGTTTGCCACGCTGGACACTACCGTTCGAAAAGTTGTTTTCGGTCGGATGCCTTTTCTCATGTCCGACACTGTGGGCTTTATCCGAAAATTGCCCACCCACCTGATTGAGAGCTTTAAATCCACTCTGGATGAGGTTCGGGAATCCGATATACTGATACACGTAGTGGATATCTCGCATTCTCATTATACCGATCAAATTGCTACAGTTAGGCAAACCTTAAAAGAACTCGGAGCTTCTGATATCCCGACCTTATATGTGTTCAATAAAATCGATAAGTTTAGGGAGAAGAATTTTGACGATCTGCTATCGAAGGAAGAGCGAGAGCAACTCGAGCAGGAGATGCGCCAAACCCTGATTCATCAGTATGACAGTCCCTGTGTTTTTGTTTCGGCACTGACCAACGAAAACATGGATCGAATGCGCGCTATTTTAGGTGCGATGGTGGAGGAACAGTATAAAATTAGATACCCTTATAAAACAAATTTCTTTTGATGTTACAAGCTCATGCTCCCATCTGGGACCGCTATGCCGAATTACTCATTGAATATTGTCTGGAGATTCAAGAGGGAGATCGCCTGCTCATTAAGAGTAGTATGCTCGCCGAGCCTCTCATTAAATCCCTGTATAAAAAGTGTTTGGAGGTCGGTGGTCATCCCCACATTTCAATGACTTTTTCAGAACAAATGAAAATCTACAACGATTTTGCAAATGAGGATCAGTTGAATTACATTTCCCCATTTTACGAAAAAGCCATGAGTGAATTTGAGGCATATCTCAATATTAGAGCCCCATACAATACCCGGGCTCAAAATGGAGGAAATCCTGAGAAAGTAGCTGTGCGATCTAAAGCCATGGAAAGCTTAAATAAGGTTTATTTCCAGCGCACAGCAACGAAAGACTTGAAGCGCTCCCTCTGTCAATTCCCTACTCAGGCAGCGGCCCAAATGGCCGGTATGGCCTTGAGTGATTACGAAAACTTTGTATTTGCCGCTTGCCGGCTCAATGCGGAGGACCCTGTCAAAGCCTGGCTGAAGGTGCGCGAGGAGCAGCAATATATCGTCGATCACCTCAATGCTTGTTCTACTATACAGTATAAAAATGAAAAAACCGATATCCAATTTTCAACCGCGAATCGAAAGTGGATCAATTCCGATGGACAGACCAATATGCCCTCCGGGGAAGTATACACCTCTCCCGTGGAAGACAGTGTGGAAGGACAGATTCACTTCGACTTACCCACTGTATTTAGAGGACATCGAGTTTGTGGTGTTACTTTTCAGGTAGAAGGAGGTTGGATCAAAAGCTGGACAGCGGAGGAAGGAAAGGACTTCCTCGATGAAATCTTTCAAATTGCGGGCGCCCGAAGATTTGGGGAAGCCGCTATTGGAACCAATTACAATATCCAACAAACCACGGGAAATATCCTCTTCGATGAGAAAATTGGCGGTACTGTGCACATGGCGATTGGCCAATCCTATTTACAGGCCGGCGGAAAGAACGAATCGACCGTGCATTGGGACATGATTGCCAACATGAAAGAAGGCGGAATGATTTTTGCTGATGGGAAAAAGGTATATGAGGACGGTGCTTTTATTATTTAGTAGCTGAGTAAGGGCATTTGCTATAATTTATGCAATTAAATCAGATAACATAGAGGAAAACAATGATAAGCATTGAATTATCGTTATATTTGTGTTACTAAATTATTAACCAAATTGTTGAATCATATGTTTAAGCAAATTCCATTTCTCTTAGCGATTTTTAGCCTTCTTTTCGTAGTCGCCTGTGGCGATGATGACGATGTCATTGATGTTGTCGATCCCGATATTACACTGATTGACACCAATAATGTCAATGGGAGTATCGTTTCTCCCGGAGACACACTCCGAGTGACGATTGAAGCCCTGGCCGGAACGAATGAAATCAATTCTCTTTCCATTTTCGAAAATGGTGAGCGTCTTCCCAATTTTGAAGATCGTTTATTCTTTAATGGAGATCCCGCTCCATCTGCTGTCGTTTTATTGGACAGTAACAGTCGCGAAGAATTTACAATTGATGTAATGATCCTCGCCGCTGATATGGCAGGCACTTATGAAGTTGAGTTTGAAGTCGCTGACGATGATGATAATGCCGCAACGGTTGAGTTCTCCTATTTTGTTTCTGATATCACCACACTCGAAGGTGTATTGTTAAATTCTGACGGACCTGAAGGAACAGGAGGTCTTGACCTAGATACCGGGGAAGGCACTGGCTCTGAGGATCCTCAAGCTGAAATTCGTGATTTAGGGATTGATTTAGGAGCTCCAGCAGACTCCGTAAATTGGATTCAGCGCATTGCGCCTGTAGAAGAACAATTTGTAGAACATAAGATTGAATTAGCAACACTATCTTCAGAGTTCGACTTTGATGCCGTAGCTACTCAAGTGCAGGTGGCAGAGGCTTTCGATGACGCTAATGCAATTTCCGAGTCTGATGTGGTTGAAGTGGGCGATATGTTTGCAGTTCGAACTGCAGATGATAGACATTATATTCTACTAGTAACAGATGTCAACATAGACCAAGTTGCCAATGATGATTATTACACCTTTACGATCAAGCAAGGACAGTAAGTTTCTTTTGAAAGCTTAGATTTTTACAAAGCCCGTCGGTTCTTCCGACGGGCTTTTTTATGTGCTTGATTTTCCGTATTTTTTCGGCATGAAACGACCTCAATTCTCACCCAATCCGCAATTTCAACGACTGCCTAAACAGCCAAGCAATACCCAATGGTCTACCGCCGAGTTGATAGAAGTCCCGCGCGTTTTCAATCCCGAAATGGCCGTACAACCGCCACAGCGAGATTTTGTTTCGGGAGTTCCACCCTACTTGCGAGGACCTTATAGCAGTATGTACGCCGGGCGCCCCTGGACCATTCGACAGTACGCCGGCTTTTCTACGGCAAAGGAAAGCAACGCCTTTTACAGACGTAATCTCGCCGCGGGACAAAAAGGTCTGTCGGTAGCTTTCGATCTGGCTACGCACCGCGGCTTCGATTCTGACCATCCGAGGGTTCCCGGTGATGTGGGCATGGCAGGAGTC
>JAWLFI010000211.1:0-4125 GCA_041685645.1 Saprospiraceae bacterium
CCTTTACTCGGTTTTGGTGGGACAGAATTATTCGTTGCGGAGGCACCGGGGCCCACCTCAGACAAGCTACATCCCAGGATTCAGGGAACGGCCAAGCGTCTTTGGTTCATTTACTTGGGGCTGACTGCGGCACTTTGCGTGATCCTAAGCAGTATGATGGGTTTTTACGATGGAATCAATCACGCCCTGACCACGATGGCTACGGGCGGTTTTAGTACTAAGAATGACTCCATTGCTCATTTTGGACCTGCGGTGCAATATACCATCGTCATTTTTATGCTGTTTGGCGGTACAAACTATGCCATTTTATACTTTGCCCTAAAGAGAAAATGGGCTTTGATCTGGCGTTATGATGAATTTAAATTTTATCTCCTGCTGGTCGGCGGACTGACCATTCTGTTTTCCATGATTTTGATCTTTGATGTTGGAAAGCCCGTAGAGGAGTCGTTTCGGGAGTCTATATTTACAATCGTCTCTTTAATTACAACTACCGGATATGTCAATGAAGACTATACCAGCTGGACACCCATCATCACCTTTTTGTGTTTCACTTTATTATTTTTTGGAGCTAATGCGGGATCGACTTCTGGTGGGATCAAGCTTGTCAGACATGCTGTTTTTTTAAAGAATATTTATTTGGAATTTAAGCGCATTCTGCATCCACGGGCAGTAATTCCCCTGCGACTCAATGGCACAGTGGTACGGTCGCGAGTATTGATTAATATTTTGGTGTTCTTACTCGTATATATTGCCATCTTTCTTTTTGGAAGCGCGGTCTTAGTAAGCGTTGGACTTGACTTTACCACTTCAATTGGAGCGGTTGCCACTTCACTGGGCAATGTAGGTCCGGCTATCGGAAGTGTAGGGCCTGTCGATAATTTTGCGCACATACCCGGTGCCATCAAACTATTCCTTAGCTTCCTTATGTTAGTGGGACGACTCGAGTTATTTACCGTGATTTTGCTATTTATGCCTTTCTTTTGGCTTAGAGCGTAAAATGTGCGGAGTGAGTAGGTCATTATCGCTAATCAGCCTTGCGGAAAGCTATGTTTAAGTGCTGAGAGAGATCAAAGCTTCAGGATTTCCCTTCTCCACTTTTGCCCCTACCCTCCTTGAGCTTTTTAAGTCCATTGTTCCATCGATTTTCACCCATTTGGACGACAATGTTGACATAGTTACATAGCAGATTTATCGCAGGAACGGCAATAAGGAGTTGCCCTCATTCGGAAATATTGGACAAATGAATGAAAGCTCGCGACATCCGGACAAATAAATGCGAACCTTCGACACAAAAAAGAGGTTGCCCGACGTCGGGCAACCTCTCGATAGACAATAAAAAACCAATGGTTTATTGCTTAATAAACGGTATGGTTGTCGGTTCGTGATTTGGAGCTGACAGGCGCAAGTAATAAGTGCCCGGAGTCAGTTCGCCTAGAATTAAACTTCTATTGCTCTGGTATTTTTGGATGGGATAGGTCTTAAGGACATCCCCGCGGTTACTGATGATCTCAATCTGACCTTCCGACTCCAAAGATTCTCCTGAAAGTCTGGCAATATCCGAGACCGGATTGGGAGCCAGCTGCCAATTCTTCCCAAAAGCATCCTCAGCAGAAACCGATTCTCTCACTTCAGCTTTAATGAAGAAGGTATATTCCTCAGTATCCGTAAATCGGGATACGATTGTCACTTCCCCTACATCTGTCACTCCCTCTTCTGCTGCCAAATAATTGATCGCGAAAGTGTCGCGATCTTGTTCTGGTTCTTGAGGGTCAGCCCCGAAAATTAATTGTATGGAATCAAAAGAATCCACCGTGTACCCATTGCCTGAAACTTCAACATCCTGAATCTCAATGATAGGATCTGCCAGAGTTTCCAATTCGAATAAGAGCGTAGTATCTAGAAATTGATCGACCATGCCCAAGTCCAGAGTATCTCCGGCATTGACATCATTCAAAGAAGGCAACTGACTCACGGCAAACGCCCCCTTCTCAGCAATGAAGCCATAGAGTTCACTTCCAATTTGACCGTCATCGGCCTGAAAATAAATATCTTTTCCGAGGAGAGCCAATTCTCTGACATTCGAATCGCCGGAATCGGGATTGATCTCCGTCAATTGCTCTTCCGATTGGAAATCACCCAATAAAGGCACGCGAAACAATTCGTTTCCTGTGGCTTCTGTTTCTTTTGTATAATAATAATATCCCTCTAATGGATCCAGTGTAAACTCACTGTGTTTGGGATCCAAATTATCCTGACTTAAACTCAGCAACCGGACATTTCCTTGATCAATTACAAAACCATAAGGGTCAGCCAAAAACAATTCTCTTCCTATGGTATCAATACCTCCCATATCATTTTCTTGGGTCAAAAATCCTGTAAAGGTGAATAAAAAGCCAAATTGAGAAATGAGATCATCGGGCTGCATAGAGTTGCCCTGATTCAAATTGACCCATTCGTTGTTATTATCATCGAAAGGGTCTAATACATAGATTCTTCTTCCCTCTCCATCCGGATCTACTGTGAGAAATAAAACAGGTGGAGCCACACCCGCAAGTCCGATCTCTATCAAATCCCCGGGATTTGAAGATCCTTCGCCCGGGTTGATGTCTGCGCTTATTCTCGTACCCGACTCTGTACCATCCGTTCTCCAAACTTCTGTACCCAGCGAGTCCGTTTCAGCGCTAAAAAACACATCACTCCCCACAGAAGTAAATTGTGACGGAGAAGAGCTCGCTGAACCCTCAGCTATATCCTTTAGCAATTGCGTGCCAACACTCGTTCCATCGGAAAGCCATAATTCCCTTCCTTCATCCGCTGTCTCTGCACTGAAATACATCAATCCGCCTTCAGTAGTAACGTATTTATGATCCGGGCTTGCCGAATCACTTCCGGTTTCAATATTCAGAAAAAGTTCAGTTCCGTCCGGCGTACCATCCGACACCCACAGCTCAGCTCCTTCATCTTCTGTTGTTGCTGTAAACCACAGTTGATCCTGAAATACGACAAAATCGTGTGGTGCGCCATCGCCTTCCCCTTCTTGTATATCCAAAAATAGTTCGGTTCCCTCTTCGGTGCCGTCGGTCACCCAGAGTTCTATTCCTGTTCCCGGAGCCCGGGCGGAAAAGAACACCCGACCGTCGTACTCGATAAAGCTTCCGGGGTCGCTGTTACCATCAGAGAAATTGGGGTCTGGATTTATGTCCTTTAAAAGCTGAGTTCCATCTTCTGTGCCATCGGAAATCCACAATTCGGCACCAGTGTCTTCTGTATTGGCTCTAAGGAGCAGTTGATCGTTGTATTCGATCAAGCGATCCGGGCTCCCATCTTCGGCACCGGAATTGATGTCCTTGATGAGATCTACCTGTTGTCCATACATCATGGAGCTGGCAAAAAAGATGAGTAATAATGGTATGCAATGTTTCATAATGTTCTAGTTTGGTGTTTGAATGAGAATTTATTTTAGAGTTCCTCCGGCCCCAGAAAAATCAGGTCGCACGGGTTGGAAACCTACCCCTTCAGATGCGCGATCGAGCCTTCTGACTCTAATTCGCCGGTCATTGATTAGTAGATGAAAAAGCACATCTACTTTATCTGACAGCAATATAAAAGAAAGCTCCTAAAGTTTTCAAACTTTTTCTATCAAGCCTGTGGTTTTGTTCTACAACTGGTCCCTTTGGAGTATTATTTTAAACTCACCGGGAAAAATCGCTGCCCCTCGGTCATTCCTCATCGAGCTGAGGCACTGCTCATAGCCGAATCGAAACAAATTTGGTGACTGTAAAAATAATCCCTCATTATTCATAACCTTTATGACAATTAGAGTGGCTTAATGATATAGTTTATTGAAATACAAAAGTTTAGCAGAGTGTTACCCCTCAAAGCTGAGTGGTTTCTGCCGGGAACAATGAAAAAATATTACCTATTATACGGGTACCTCCGGAAACTATCCTTTTGCAGTACAGATTAGCTAATATTAAACCGTGGAGTCTTCGCCACGGAGAGTGAGAAATGATACATTTTCGGGTGTTGGGCATCAAAGAGAGATCAGTACCGAAAAGCACTTCATGGCATTTGCCCATACTGTGGCATTGCAAGTCGCAGGACGAAACCCTATCTTTGCGCTAT
>JAWLFI010000037.1:0-16955 GCA_041685645.1 Saprospiraceae bacterium
TGAGAGTTAAGCACGGTGGGTCAAACCCATCGCCGGAGGAGTCTGTTCTGTCTTTTGGGTGAGCGCTGCGGAGTGGTGCGAAGCAGACCCGGGCTAGCCCGGGGCCGAGTGAATAACGAGCCACGTAGCATAGCGACCCCGGCTCGCGGCAGCGAAGCCGGGGGCACCCCCAAATCATGAAGACACAAGTCATTGAGCGCGATTTTTATATTCCCGTTTAAAACAGTGATGGGCTTTTTTTATCTTTGTGAAAAAAGTATGGAGCGCATAATTATCCATCCTGATGGGCTTTCGCTAACTACGGTAGCTCGAGCGATTTCAGCCCCTTGTCAAGTTGAATTATCTGATGCGGCTATTAGCAATATTGAGAATTCCCGATCATTTTTGGAGAGGAAAATTCAAGGAGAAGATGTGGTGGTGTATGGGGTGAATACCGGTTTTGGATCCCTGTGCAATGTGATGGTGCATCCGGACCAACTGGAAGAATTGCAGGTCAATCTCATTCGATCTCATGCAGCGGGCATGGGGGATGAGGTGCCGGAGGTGCTGATCCGCTTGATGCTGCTGCTAAAAATTCAGAATTTTTGTTATGGGAAGTCAGGCGTGCGTCTGGCTTTGGTAGAGCGACTGGTAGATTTCTACAATGCCGGTGTTCATCCCGTCGTTTACGAGCAGGGGTCGCTGGGTGCTTCTGGTGATTTAGCGCCTTTGGCTCATCTGAGTTTGCCGCTGATTGGAGAGGGAGAATGCTGGTGGAAAGGGGAGAAGGTGCCGGCCGGAGAACTCATGAAAGAGTTGGGGTGGACGCCGCTGACGCTAAAGGCAAAAGAGGGTCTGGCACTGCTGAATGGTTCACAGTTTTCTACGGCGTATGCGGCCTGGAGCGTGATAGAAGGGGAGCGGCTGCTGAAGGCGGCGAATCTATGTGCGGCTCTTTCCATGGAGGCTTTTAATGTACAACTTTCGCCTTTGCACGAAAAGGTGCAGGAAATTAGGAATCAGGGGGGACAGATAAAGGTGGCTGCGGAGCTTCGTTCCTGGTTGGAGGGGAGTGATTTGGGGGATCGGACGGGGAAGCAGGTGCAGGATCCTTATTCTTTTCGATGTGTGCCTCAGGTGCATGGGGCGACATTAGCTGCAATAGAGCACGTCAAGTCTGTGGTTCAAGATGAATTAAATGCCGTTACGGATAATCCGAATGTACTGGAGGAAGAGGATGCGATTTTATCGGCGGGCAATTTTCACGCTCAACCTCTGGCACTCGTTTTGGATTACCTGGCGATCGCACTGTCTGAATTGAGTAATATATCTGAGCGCAGGACTTATCAGTTGATTGCAGGAAGCCGGGACTTACCGGCTTATTTGACTCCAAGGGCGGGGTTGCACAATGGCTTGATGATTGCGCAATACACCGCCGCTTCGATTGTGAGTCAAAACAAACAATTGTGCTATCCGGCTTCAGTGGATTCAATTGTTTCCAGTCTGGGGCAAGAGGACCACGTTTCCATGTCGGCGAATGCCGGTACGAAGGGGAAGCGCGTGGTGGACAATGTATGGTCGGTATTGGGTATTGAGTTTTTGGCTGCCTGTCAGGCCTGGTCGTTTCGAAGCGGGCAATTATCAGATGAACTGCGTCAGATGTATGATGGTTTTCGATCTTCGGTTACAGTTCTTGTGAATGATCGTGTGCAACGCGACGATATGGTATCTGCCACGAATTATCTGCGAAAAAAGATGGGGGAGTGAGATATTCCTTGTTCGCAATATGGTTTTTATTCAGTGGGATGCTATCCGCTCAGGGGCTGAGTTGGGCTCTGGATGTGGGGGCTGGCGGCTTGATTCGGCATTCCAAGCGATTTGCCTTTCCCTCTTCTGAAATGACCTGGAGTGGAGATGTATCGATACAATGGAGAACGAGTGATAGACAGGCCTGGGCGCAGTACCACAGATATCCGCTTTTGGGCTGGCATTTTCGCTATCATACCTTTGGGAATCAGGCGATACTCGGCGGGGTATATAGCAGTTATCCGTCTTTTCACTTGCCGTTATGGTCCTCTTTATGGGGTGGACAGTTGGATTTTATGTTGGGGAGTGGGGTATCGTATGTCACCAGGCCCTATGATCCATTCGGCAATCCGGAGAATACCGCGATAGGGTCCCATTGGAATAACATAGCGCGAATTAAATTACAGTACAGTCGGCCGATGAGCGCTGGTGGGGCGTGGGGGGTTCATTGTGATTTTACTCATGTTTCGAATGGTCGGATTTCCAGTCCCAACACGGGCTTAAATACGGCGCAGCTGGGATTGTGGGTCAAAGGAGGAGATCGATTGTGGCATGAGGGAGAGCCTGGGTCAGATTCGTGGAGGATTCGCAAATGGTCAGCAGAGGGAGGGGGCATTTTGAGTTGGACTAGTCACAGTGTGTATTCCGGACCTTCCTTTCCCGTATATGTTATATTTGGAGCGATCACTCGGTCGCTTAGCCCTGTGCAGCGATTACATATTGGTGTGGAGCGAGAGCGGAATATGGAGCGAGCCCATTTTTTGCGTGGAATGTTGGGCATAGTAGATCGCTCTGAGGCCTTAAACTTTGCTACTTCCTATCTATTATATGTAGGGGATGAGATTCTATTTGGCCCTGTGAGTGTGGGTTTCATTGGGGGAATTTATTTACAGACAGAGGGCAATAAATTCCCAGTTTACAACAAATTATTCGCTAGATATTATTTTTTACACAATAAAAGAGGATCGGGACCATTTTTAGCCTTATATTTGAAATCCCATTTAGCGACGGCAGAGTATATTGGTGTTGGGATGGGGTATCAATACTAAAAAAAATACAAAAAATGATTAAGTTTAAAATGATTTTTATTTTTATGGTACTTCTCATGACAATGGGAAGTTGTGATCCCGCCAAGAGCGCGTGGAATAATTTCAATCTGTTTCCAGTAGAGGATGATGTAGAGCTTGGCAAGCAAGTAAGTAAGCAAATAGAATCAGACTCCAAGAATTTTCCGCTATTACCTGAACGAGGCAATGAGGAAGTATATCAGTATATACGGAGTATGACACAAACAATCCTCAATTCCGGAGAAGTAGAGCATCGCGATAAGTTTGCCTGGGAAGTAAAAATAGTTGATGATGCGGAGACCAAGAACGCTTTTGTGACACCTGGGGGGTACATCTACGTTTATACAGGTTTGATGTTATTTCTGGATGAGGCGGATGATTTGGCTGGAGTGATGGGACATGAGATTGCGCATGCGGCCTATCGACATTCCACAGCGCAAATGACCAAACTGTATGGAGTGGACTTAATTCGTCAAGTGATAACGGGAGATACAGAATCGGGTTTAATTGGTCAAATTGCCATGTCATTAACCTCTCTTTCTTTTAGTCGCTTCCACGAGAGTCAGGCCGATGCGGCCTCTGTCAAATACCTCTGTGAGACTCGATTTAATGCGGCTGGTGCAGCGTCATTTTTTGAAAAAATTGAGGGTGAACCTCAACCGCCTGCATTTTTGAGTACGCACCCGAGTCCCAAGAATAGGGTGGAAGATATAAAGGAGGAGGCAAAGGAAAGGAAATGCTCAACCCGCAATGCGAGAAATGAGGACTATAACAGGATCAAGCAATTGCTGAAATAAAAAAAAGCCCTTCCAAATTTGGAAGGGCTTTTTTTTGGTTCGTGAGATGGGAAGGATTTTTACATTTCCTTTTCCTCTTTTTTATCTGCCACCAATTTAATGGATAGTCCTATTTCGTCGTAGACGATACCGTCTTTGACATCATCCACAACCGACTTAGACATAAAGTCGATGCCCCATCGGGTGCGATCAACTTTAAATAGGTTAGAACTTGCAGTAAAAGAGTCTTCACCCATACTTACATTGGCTTTGAATGACAATTGAGCGGTCTCCTCTTTAATCGTCAAGTTTCCGGAAATCTTGTGTGTTGCAGTGGTATCATCGGGAAGTTCTTCCGTGCTCACGAGCTCAAAAAGGGCTGTGGGATACTTGGTGGTATTGAAAAAGTCATCTTCGCGACCCTCTGCAGTACCTCTAAGGTGCTGAGTAAGATCTTTTTTCTTATCTCCTTCTAAGTCTAACACTTCAATGGAAGTCATGTCTATGACGAAAGATCCACTTTCAATTCCGTCTTCATTGACAGTAAAAGTTCCCTTCTGGATTTGTACCGTTCCGTTATGAGTTCCCGTGGGCTTATATCCTTCCCAGTTGAGTACACTCTCATCGGTGTTTACTGAATAGACAGTTGCCATCTCGGTGGCTTCTGCCGCATCTCCTGCATCAGATACTTCAGCTTTTTCTCCAGAATTGTCTCCGCAAGCTATGAGGCCCAGTAATAATAGGGCAAATGGCATAAAATACTTCATGTTGTTCATCATTTTTGGTAATTGAATTTCGAAATTTGAATTGCTTCTATAAAATCGATGGCTTGTTGCAAGCTATCGAGGTTTATCGTTTTTTTGTTGGTGTTAAATCTAGATTGAGTCATTTGATATCCGGTAACGCAAACGCGCCCCTGAGGTAAAATATCAGAAAGATTATCGAGGTAGGTTTCAATCGCCATATCCGGAGGAGATTGATTGAGTATAGTAAACAGGTAATCCGGTTGTACAATATCACATGCACTTTCTACATCAGAGAGCGCGGTATTGATTCCGATATTGATAGTAGTTACATTTCTGCTCATGAGAATATATTGTAGAAACAATAGACTCAACTCTTGGTTTTCTCCTTCCGGCAGAAATAATAAGAATTTGAGATGAGTAGAGGGTTTGGGCAATTGATTGATTGCCACTATGATGCGATGGCGGATCATCTGACTCATGAATTTTTCTTGAATCGGCTGAATTGAGCCGGTTACCCAAAGCAGGCTCAGTTTATTGAGCAGCGGATAAATCACTTCCAGCATACATTTTTCAAAACCCATGGAATCGGTATATTGATCCATGAGTTCGTTAAACCGCGCTTGATCGAAATCCATCATGGAAATTGTAAGTGCATCTAATTGGGGATGCCCAACAGTTCCATTCGCATGGGTTTTTTTTACCTGATCGTTAATTTCTGCAGAGCTAAGAGCGGCGATTTGAGAAATGCGTATTCCTTGCTTTTTGAGAATGGCGACATTCATGAGTTGTTTTAAATCCTTATCTGTGTAATATCGAATGTTGGTTGACGTTCGTTCGGGGTCAAGTAAGTTGTAGCGTTTTTCCCATATTCTAATGGTATGGGCTTTGATACCTGTCAATTTTTCTAAATCTCCTATGGAATAAACCGCCACGATTTGAATCTTTCTTGTGATAGTAGGATATCCTTGGAATAGGAAATTAACTACGAATTTTACTTTAGTTTAACACTTTGAGCTTTTAATTGTTTACCACCCAATAAGTAATCGTTGTTTCAACAGCAATTTTTGTAATGCAGGTGGCGTTTTTCTCATTATAGCGCCAGCAAAAGATAGATATGAATATAGGAATAGTATGTTATCCTACCTTTGGAGGTTCAGGAGTTGTAGCTACAGAACTGGGATTAGGATTAGCGAAGAAGGGGCACAGTGTGCATTTTATTACATACAGCCGGCCGGCCCGACTATCGAGTTTTCAGGAGAATGTGTATTTTCACGAGGTGACGGCCATGGATTATCCAGTATTTGACTTCACACCTTACGAGTCCGCCCTGGCGAGTAAGCTCGTAGATGTTGCGACCTACGAAAAATTAGATGTACTGCATGTTCACTATGCCGTTCCTCACGCATCGGTGGCCTTTTTAGCGCGGGCAATTTTAAAAAATAAGGGGATTCACTTACCTGTGATTACGACCCTACACGGAACGGACATCACTTTAGTAGGGAATGATCGGAGTTTTAAATCGGTAGTAGAGTTTGGGATTAATCAATCGGATGGGGTGACGGCGGTGTCAGAATATCTCAGAGACGAGACCTATGCTACCTTTGAGATAGAAAAGGAAATCCAGGTGATTTACAATTTCATCGATTTCGATAGATTCAAGCGAGAGGACAAGACGCATTTTCGCAATTTATTAGCCCCTAACGGAGAGCACATTTTGATGCACACGTCAAATTTCAGGAAAGTAAAGCGCGTAAAAGATACACTGGATATTTTGCTGAAGGTGAGGCAGCACCATCCTGCCATTTTGCTATTGGTGGGTGATGGTCCCGATCGACCCCAATTAGAAGAAAAGGCAAGAGCAGAGGGGTTGACCCAATGCGTTCGCTTTTTGGGAAAACAGGAGGCCATTGAAGAGTTGCTCTCTATTTCAGATGTCTTTTTATTGCCATCAGCCAATGAGAGCTTCGGCTTAGCCGCCCTGGAAGCAATGGCCTGCGAGGTTCCCGTCGTTTCGAGTAATGTAGGGGGGCTGCCCGAAGTCAACCTTGAGGGAGAAACGGGCTATTTATGTGAAGTCGGAGATGTTACTGCTATGGCAAAGGCCACTTGTTCTATTTTGAAAACGCCGGATCGCTTGAGTGCTTTTAGAGCTCGGGCTTTGGAACAGGCGCAGACTTTTAACCTTAATATAATTCTCAATCAGTACGAAGCGCTTTATGAAAAAGTTGCAATTGTCTCCACTTAATGGATAACAGCCAATTTTAATACTGCATCTGAGGGGCGGTTAAAATCTCCACGACCACTGACCCAAACTAAATAGATTCCTGAAGCAACCCTTTCCCCATTCCACTGGGTTCCATCCCATATGGCCTGGCCACCCAGAGCGCGCGATTCGTGAATCAGTCGACCTTCCAGGTCTGTAATTTTAATTAGGGCATCTTCCGCGACACCTTTGATAGCTATAGGTCCTTCGTATTCCGGCCTGACGGGATTGGGGTAAATATAAGCGTCCGGTGAATTAAATGCCTCTCCACCGGTCGTTTCCGTTTTATGAGCCATGACCCCCTGATCGGTCGCGATGTACATAATGCCTGACTCCTCATCATAGGCAAAATCGACGATGGAGTTGCTAAATAGAGGGCTATTTTCCGTGTCGAAATTCATCAGTTCTTCATTGCCAGAGGGAGAAAGGACAATGATTCCGCCTTCAGTGCCAACCCATTTGCGATTGGCCCCATCTGAATCAATGGCCGTAATAGGAACGTTATTCAGGAGAAAATCTCCCACGCCATCTCCAGACTCATCCACGACGGGCCGGCTGCTGCAATCGAAGTCAAATACAGATCCTCCGCAGGCAAAAAGAACGACGCCTTCGGAAGTGCCCACCCAAACATTCCCCGACCGGTCAACCGTGAGGCAAGTTACTTCATTGGTAGGCAAAGCACTATTGCCCCTTGTAAAACTTTTAAATCGCTCACCATTGATTCCCTCGGGGTCGGGATCAAAGACGAGAAGGCCGGCATCTGAGGAAAAGATACGCGCCCAAAGAAACCCATTCTGATCTATTTCCAGGTCTACCAGACTGGATGAGGTCGGAACATTCCACCCTTCGCAGTCTCCGTTTTCTCTTAATACTTTAAGTCCTTGCAGAGTGCCAAAGTTAGAGAGCCATAAATTGCCCAAATCGTCAAAGGCCATTCCGGAAATTCGCTCTCGCTGACTATCGCCAATGGTGCCTTCCAAACAGGAGTTTTCCATGGTATAGATTTGTTCAACGCCATTATTGTATCGAATCACGCCCCCCCAATAAGTGCCTACCCAAATCGTTTCCCCATCAAAGGGATCTACCAGGATGCGAAAAAATTCGCGCATAGGTTCGGGGTCTGCTAATTCCGGGGTATTTTCTGGTGAAACGTTTGTCCATTCATTATCTTTCAAAAGGTACATCCCTCGATCAGAAAACTCATAGCGCAATTCATCCCGGGGTCCCCCTCCGGCAATTGCTAAGATTCCATTTCGGTAGTCAATGTCGCTGTTGGCATATTCTGCGGGGCCATCGATAAAAATAAACTCGCAACTGCTTTCTGGGCTTTCTGAGAATCGATAACCTCCATCTTCATCTTCATCACCGTAAAATATTCGCCCATCTTCTGTCTCTATGGCGTGGTTGAGTTTTCCGTGGCATTGCCCCGGGCTTTCTACATAGCTGAAATCAGACTCGTAGAATCGAACCATATCATCCGGTGACCCCGGATTGCGAATTCCCGCCAATAGGTAATTGTATCCCGCCTGGAGAAAGTTTAGGCGATCTCCAGCTCGATCAGCGATGGGAAGTGACATGATGTCTTCATTGGATTCTTTGGCCAAAAGTTTTCCTTCACTAGCTAGGAATAAAGTGTTTTCAAAGGTCTCAATATGGTTGATTTCTTCGTTGAGCTCCCAGTCATCGCTGCGGTTATTCCATATACTCCAGAATTCAAAATTGAAGACCTGATTGTTGGGTAGGGTGTAAACGTCTCCTCCCATAGATACGACGAACTGATTTTCCCAGAAAGTCACATCCCGTATCTCTTGCGGGCTAAAAACCGAAGATGTGATGACGGCTTCCTCTACATCGATGACGACCACACCAAAGCCGGTGGCGAGATATAGAAACTGATCCCGGTGAAAGACGTTGAGAATAGAACGATCCCCGGAAATTTGCGTATTTCTGCTGATGTCGTTGATGTTGATGATGTCGTCCTCATAAATTATATCGAGATTGCTATTTTTATAGACAACGACTAATGCGTCGGCGGTTTCATTATAGGTCGCAAAACTCACCCCTACTTCTGACAGGCCATCAACGGTGGAAAGTAACTTGGGATTGAGTCCCGATTTGTCAAAACGCGTGAGCGTTTGATCGGATACGTAGAAAATTTTATCCTGAGTTTCCGTCACATAGGAACCGCGGCTGTGGGGTAAAAATGATTTCCAATCTCCGATGGCCAACGTCTCTTGTGCGGAAAGATGTACCATGCCAATGCAAGCGAGTAAAGCAAGAATGAGAACTATGGGTTTCATCGGTAGAGATTTGAATTGAATAACTCTTCAAAAACGGCTTCCGGCACCAGGTATTGTACGCTTTTCCCTTCTCGAAGCAGTTTTCGAATATGAGTAGCTGAAATATTCATTTGCGTTGCTGTGGAAAACCGAACTGATGGATGATCGTCGAATTGCGTAGCGCCCACTTCGGGGCGTTGATAGACATAGATTTGGTGATCCCGGAGCAGGAGTTCGTGATTTTTCCACTTGTGAAAGTGTTTGAGATTATCCCCACCCATAAGGAGACAAAACTCCTTTTCCGGATATTTTTCTTTTAGGTAGGTCAAAGTGTCAATAGTATAAGAAGGTTGAGGTAATTGGAACTCGACCTGGGAAGCTCTCATTTGGGGATGGTCTCCAATCGCTTCCTGAACCAGATACAGTCGATCATGATCATCGGCCAGAGTCTTTTTTTCTTTCAGAGGGTTATGCGGGCTGACCACAAACCAAATATTTTTTAAATCCGTCTCATTGAGGAAATGTTGTGCTATGATCATATGCCCGATATGCACGGGGTTAAATGACCCGAAAAACAGCCCTGTTTTTTGAGAACTCATAATATAAATGTTAGATTAAATAATACAAGCCACGGCATGAATATACCTATAATCCAACTTGCGTAGAGCTGCTTCAGGTCATAAGAGCGCAGCCATTTTCTCGCTGTGAGAATCCAACCGGACAGCAAGAGAGTAAAGATGACCAGCCATTCAGTACCGATGAGATATGGGGAGCCGGGCAGGGAAAAGTCCGTAAATCCGTAGAAAAAATAAAACAAAGTGGATGCAGCGACCAACACACCCATTCCCAAAGCATGAAAAGAAATGGGAAATGCAATATTTATCACAAAGCCCATAATTAGAGCAAGAGTGGCGCCTAAAGTCAATACAAGCAAAGCGTCGGGGGTGCCTCCTGAGAGGTACATATTGACACTGAGCCAGATGTAAAACAACATGCTTCCAATCAAGGGGAATATGCGCTCTTTGTGGTGATGGAGCTTAGAGACATCAACGAATTTCAGCCCAATCATCATAGCGGCAATCAATGCGGGAAATAAAAAACTGCTGATCCAAATTTTTATGACGAGAAGCCCCATATCAGACTGTCCTCCAAGAAAAATGTATGGATTGACCAACCACAAAAGAAGTACGCTGTAACTCAAAATGAGCCAGGGATGGAATAAAAGCGATAAAAAGCGAAAAAACCACTGCAGTGTCTTCATAGAGCAAAGATAATATCCTATGTGGATTGAACGAATCTTCTATTCGATCTGTCGTCTGATCTGCTACAAATTGTGTTATTTTAATGCCGAAGAACGGGGAGATTGTGAACAGGCGCGAAATGATGCTTTTTGTAAAATCATTTGAGAAGGATCAGCGTTATAGTCGAAGAATGAAGATAAATAAATTACAGTTTTCCATGCATTCAATCACATACCTGATTTTAGGAATGCTATTGATCGGTAGTGTGGAGGCCCTATCTGCTCAGGATGGAGATAGCACGAGAACGGAGTATCTCTATATCGAAGGACAGCGAATTCAGGCACTGATCACTGAGGATGACACGCTATTTTTAGCCGAAATTGACTCGATTCAGGTTTCTTCTCCGAGAAAGTTTAATAGTCGCGAAGAATATTTGACCTATATGCGGTACAAGAAATACGCAGCGAAAGTATATCCATATGCCAAAAAAGCCGTCAAGATTTACAGAGAATCTGAATACGTGACGAATATGATGGATAAAAAGATGCGAAAAAAACACCTCAAAAGACTGCAAAAAGAACTGGAAGAAGACTTTGAAGAGCCATTAAAAAAACTGACCAAAACGCAGGGACGGATTTTAGTGGAAATGGTGGAACGGGAAGTAGGTCGTACACTACACGAAATAATCAAAGAGACACGGGGCACTTTTATAGCCTCTTATTACACGGGAATGGGTACCTTGTTTAATTACGATCTCACGGAGGGTTATGTAAAGGGGAAAGACGAGATGATGGATATCGTGATTCGGGATTTTGATGTGAGTTATGATATTGATAAAGTCATTCAAAAATATCAGAAAGACAGAATGCCCATGATGCCTAATCAATGATTATTTGTACCTTTCTCCTGCCATTACCACTAAATAGGTATTGAAAAGTCGAAGTAGATTTTTGCTCAGGTCAGGGCACGAGAAAGGAGTATAGCTTTGATCCTATGCCGGAAGATTAAGGCGCAGGTGAGCAAAAAGATCAGGACCTGGTCTGTAGTGAATTTAGTGGTAATTGCACCGGTCAAGCCGCATGCTTGAGTAATTTATCATCTGTTGTAAATCGAGCGTTATGGAAAGTCTAGACTATTCGGGTTCTCATCTTATTCTTGAATCCGACAAAGTTCAACCGGGCGAAATTCATTGGAGGAGTCCATCGAACATAGCCATCGTCAAGTATTGGGGTAAGCATGGCCGACAATTGCCCGGAAACCCATCTATTAGCGCTACCTTGTCTCAAGCCTACACAGAGACGCGTCTGGAGTGGTCAAAAGCATTGGGCCAGCCACAGCCTGCAGGTCTGCAATTGGAGTTCTTGTTTGAAGGGAAGGCTCAACCACAATTTGAGACCAGAGTGAGAGACTATATCACTTCCATTCTTCCGGAACTTCCTTTTTTGAAGCAGCTCAAACTGAAAATCGACAGTCATAATTCCTTTCCCCATTCTTCGGGGATAGCCTCTTCGGCTTCATCGATGAGTGCACTGGCGCTGTGTTTGTGCAGTTTGGAAGATCAATTGTTCGGTACTTTGAGTGATGATGAGGACTTTGACCGAAAGGCATCCTATTTGTCCCGCCTGGGTTCCGGTAGTGCTGCGCGATCAATATTTGGACACTGGGCGCTCTGGGGGCGGAATGGTGAGTTGTCCGGCTCGCACGATGAATATGCCATACCCCTAAAAGAAAGCGTTCACGATTCCTTTTTGAATATGCGCGATGCCATCTTAATCGTATCTGCCGACGCTAAATCTGTTTCCTCTTCGGCGGGGCACGGATTGATGGAAGATCACGCCTATGCTTCAGCGCGCTATACTCAAGCCCGACAAAGGCTCATTCGGCTGCTGGCTGCGCTGCGCCAGGGAGAATGGGGCGATTTTGGAGCTCTGGCAGAAAATGAGGCGCTGACACTTCACGGTTTAATGATGTGTTCTGAGCCCTCTTATCAATTGATGGCACCGGCTACCATAGAAGTATTATCGACGATTCGTCGTTGGCGAGAGGAAGAACATTTACCCGTTTATTTTACTTTAGATGCAGGGCCTAATGTGCACGTCTTATACCCGGAAAGCGATGCGAGTATTATTGGGAAGAAATTGAAGGAGGAATGCGCCCCACTTTGCCAGGGCGAAAGAATTATTTTTGATCAAGTAGGGGATGGCCCCGTAGAATTATGATGAAAACAATGCAAATGAAGATTGCTCCGTGGAAGTGGATCGCTTTGGCGGGCATTGGTTTCCTGTTGCCTGCATGCAAAGCCCAGCCCACCGGACAAGTAGAGAATGTCAACTTTGACAGAACACTCAGCGCTATGCTGAATGAAGAGAATGTACCTTTCATTAGTGTCGCCACCTTAAAAAATCGCTCAGTCGAGAATGTCATCTTACTAGATGCTCGTGAAAAAGAGGAATTCGAAACCAGCCACATTCCGGGCGCCATCTGGGTGGGCTATGAAGATTTTAAAAGGGAAAGGGTGCAGGGCCTCGACAAGGAAAAAGAAGTGGTTGTCTATTGCTCCGTGGGATATCGATCTGAAAAGATAGGGGAGCAGTTGATTGACATGGGCTTTGAGAAGGTCAATAATCTCTACGGCAGTATTTTTGAATGGGCCAATCAGTCCCAACCACTGATTACGCCTGAGGGCGATACAGTTCAGCAAATTCACGCCTATAATCTATTGTGGGGTCGCTGGATGAAAAACGAGAACATTGAAAAGAAATACTGACTTAGTCATTGAGCGGCTGCAAGGGCACTTGTCGCACTAATAAATCCGAAAAAACTTCGCGCTCTCGTATCAAATGAGCCCGACCGTCGAGGAGCAACACCTCTGCCGGTCGCAGTCTCTGATTATATTGTGATGCCATGCAAAAAGAATAGGCTCCGGCATTGTGAATGGCTAAAATATCGCCCACTTGCAATTTGGGAAGCTGTCTTTGTTCGGCAAAGGTGTCTGTTTCGCATAAATAACCCACGATATTGTACTTGCGCAAGGGGCGATCCTCAGTCGGTCCCAATGCAGTAATATGGTGATTGGCCTCGTAATACATGGGGCGGATAAAGTGATTAAAGCCGCTGTTTATATGAGCAAAATGGGTGCCGTAGGTCGTTTTCAATTGGGAAACTTCAGAGAGAAAATAGCCCGCAGAACTGAGTAGGAATTTGCCGGGCTCGACCACGAGCTGAAGGTTGAGATCGTGCTTTCGTTCAAAGTCCGACATTTTTCTGCTCAACCACTGTCCAATCTCCTCAATGTCCGTGGCACTGTCAGTTTCGGAATACGCCACTTTGAATCCTCCGCCGAAGTCTAAATACTGCAAGCTGTCTTTACATTTGGCGGCCTCTCGAAATAACATATCAGCTCCCTTCTTTAGGGCTTCCACGTCTCCAATATCCGATCCGGTGTGAATGTGCATGCCGATGATCTGAATGAGTCCCTCGGATTGCATGGCTCGCACCTCACTGATTTGGTCTATGGCCAGGCCAAATTTGGAGGTGGAATGACCGACGGAAATCTTATAGTGCCCGCCGGCGTTTACTCTGGGATTGATGCGGAGGCATATCTTCAGTCCCGGATGTCGCTCGGCCAGCGCCCGAATCGAGGGAATGTGATCCAGACTGAGGGAATAGCCCCTGCTGATCGCCGCTTCGCATTCGGCCAGGGATACTCCATTGGGTGTAAAGTGAATGCGCTCCGGAGGAAATCCGGCCATTTCTCCCAGTCCCCCCTCATTGAGACTAACGATATCCAGATGCGCGCCCCTTTGCTCGAGCAATTGCAAGATGTACAAATTACTATTGGCCTTGCAAGCATAGCGAATCTGATGTTGATGATTGCGCAAACTGTGCTTCAAGACATCGAATTGCGCCTGAATCGCATTGCCGTCGTAAATGTACAGTGGATATCCGAAGCTTTTTCCCCAGTCCGTGTCGGACAGTTGAGCGTTCGCAGGATGGAGCTGCATAAGTCTTATAATTTACTATGTAAATAGTACATCACCCGCTCAATATCATCCTCTAGCTCATCAGCTTCACCGATGAAGTGGTTGTGCATGTAACTAAAAATGTACCATTTACCACTTTTCGACTTTAAATATCCACTCAGATTGTAGTTGTTTCCAAGCGTGCCGGTTTTGGCATAAATAATGCCTTCGCGAGTCTCGAAACGATCCTTTAAGGTGCCGCGCCGGCCATTAATAGGGAAATACTCCTGAACTCCTTCCCATCCAATGAGGGCTTGTATGCCTTCGAGTTCATCGACGAGATAATGCGGCGAAACCAAATTATATCGACTCAGACCGGAACCATCTTCCCATCGAATTTGTCCGCTGTCCCTCCGGGTCGCTCGAATGCCCGCAGCTCCATCGAGGCTATCTGTCAACTCCCGGGCTACCATCAACAGCATCTGTTCGGCAATGAAATTATCGCTTTCCCACATCATTTTTCTGAGTACGGTATCCTTGGGAAAAAAGCCCTTCTTAGTCCAGCGTCCGTCCGGAGCGGAATATCTCTGTCGAAAGGGTTGCTTGAGGGCCTCTTCCAACAAGCGCGTTTGTGCGTAGGGCTCAATTAAGAAAGGTGCAGATACCCGCGTTCCCTGAGCCGTTTGCGCACCCACCCGAACCTGAAACTCATTGAGGTATTCCTCTCGTTTGACCTCTATTTCCCTTCCCTTTCCCAGCCGAATATTAGCATATTGGGCTAAATAGTCCGGGTGAATGAGGACTTCTGACCTGAGACTGTCCCATTCTACGAAAAGGGCATTCCCAAACATGGGTAGCGCACTGCGCTCTGTCTGATAGGAGTAGGAATAATCATCCCATGCCCAACCGGGCCCAAAACGCCGGGGATTCACCTTTGGCGATAACACGAAAAGCGAATCAAATCCGCGGACCATGAGCTTCAATTGTCCCTCTTGTAAACTAGCGTCAAAGTCCGGATGAAAAAAGGCGGGATGTCCCGTGCCCCGAATATACATAGATAGGCCTGCGTTGAGTTGCTCGTAGAGCGGCAGGGAGTCGGGCAGATGTTCCAATGCAGCCCGCAGGGTCAGTATTTTTACGTTGGATGCCGGTGTGAATAAGTGATCGCCATTGCGTTCATAGACCACTTCCTTCGTCTCCGGATCATAGACCACCAAACCTTGAAAGTGCTGTCCCAATGCGGGCACATCCATGGCATCTGATAAATCTCGCTGCTCTTTTTTTGACAGTACAGAACCCGACTGACAGGAACTAAGTAATATCGCCGCGAGAAAAATAATCCAGAGCCCTAAAGTTTGTGTCGTTTTCATCTAAAATGCATTTGAGGCCAAAAATACATAACTTCGGGCCTTTGGTTCCCTTTGTTCAGGGCTTATTGTTAATTTCTACTGTAAATTGTTCTACGTCGCTTAAATCAATGGCGATTTCCCGGTGCTCTATTGAAAGAAATGTTTTCTGAATGTCAGGCCGAGCCTCAATTCCCCTTGTGTGAAATCAGACTGGCTGTAGGGAAGAAAATCATTCTCTATCAATCCTCCGGCATTACTCAACTGCAAGGAGAAGAGATCGCCATTGGGCCGCAAGTATTCCAGACCTGCCCCCAGTACCGGAAAGTATCCATTGTCTCGCGTTCTGTAGTCTGAAATTGGATAAGTGCCATCCAATACCAAGCCCCAACGATCCGAAAATCCGATTCGGGCCCCGATGCCGGCAAAGTAAAAACCATTCCCCTCCTCAGTGGGAGCGATATTCCTGTGTTGATAGCCCCCCAATGCCTGAACTGAAAAATACTTGCTGTATTTTCGGGAGACAATGAGCTGGGAAGTAAAGGACAAGCGATGCGCAAAGTCTTCAAAGTAAGTCATGGATTCCGGGTCATTCGATGCCAGTTGCATAGAAGCTGTCGTGGTATGAGCTGCAGTAAGACTGATGGGCATTCTACCGGTAGAGTCAGATTGCTGGAGGATGTTGACTTTTAGCTCACCGTTGATCAATTGCCGATGTGCTCCCGTTCCCTTTGTCCGACTTAGTCCAAGTTGTATTCGCGAAGAAAGACCGTAGTGAAGTCCCACATATAAATTCTCTAATTCGTCCAGACCATAGAAGTTTTCATAACCTCCATTCATTCCTCCCATATCTCCAAAGCGCAGCGCTAGGCGTAATTCCAATGCGCCTTGTGGCAGGACTTCTGTAGTGGAAGAGTGGACGAGGCGGCCATCGGAAAAGGCAGCCTGAGCATTTGACTTTGATGTCCATAAACCCGAAAACAAAAAACAGGCGCTGATAAAGAATAAATATTGATGTCTCATATGTAATTGAATTTGATTCAAAGATATATAATTTTCAAAATATGTCCATTTTCAAATTCGCGCCTTTCCAATCTTCGGTCATCCCTGCGGGATTCAATGGCTACTCTTCCGGGTATCCTTGCTCTATCCAACAACTCAAGAGGTGCAGTTCTTCCTCAGTGAGTGATGTGGGTCCTTGTGCATTGCTAGGAGGCATGCTCATTTGCTCTAGTACTCTTTGCTGGAACCTCCCATTTTCAATCGTGGCGACTAGCCCTTCATAACTGCGAAAATCCGGCAATCCAATGCCACCGACATGGCAGCCACTATAAGCGCAGGTGGCATTGATGAGGGTCTGGACTTCGCCGGAAAAGGTGGGCGTTTCCGTGCACTCAACCTCCATTTCTCCAGGCATATCATTGTCCTCGCTGCAGGCACTCCAGACCAACAGGCTAATCATGGCGAAAAATAAAAGCGAGTATTTCATG